>CAVJSA010000093.1:0-3789 GCA_963651875.1 Lachnospiraceae bacterium
ATATGAGCTATGGTGAAGAAAGAAGATACGGAAATCAGCAGTCTTGTGGAAACAGAAATTGGAGCGGCGGAGGAGGTCAGAAGAAAAATGAAGATAAATATGAAATTCCTGCCCCAGTAAAAATTTCAACTTTTTATAATCCTGATGGCAAAACTGTAAAACCAGATTTATTTGATGGAGTTGCAAAAAATGTGGCTCTATCTTTTAAGGGAAAAGAAAAAAACGGCAACAAAGAAATTGGAGTTACATCAACTCAGCTTCGTCGCATTTTTGATGAAGTAAAACGTTTTGAACAGATTTTGACCTTGCAGGAAAAACAATGGGAAAAACAGTTGCCTTACATAAAAATGATTAAATCAAAAGTTGCTTATTCTGTTGCCCGGGCTTCAAAACAAAAATCAGATGAAAAAGGTGTTTACAAAAATCTTGAATCTTTTATTTCTTCTGGAATTGATTTAATTAAAACTCAGGAAGATTACCACATTTTTGTAAATCTTTTTGAAGCGGCATACGGATTTTATTACGAATTAGCTCCAAGCAGTTGTAAATAATTTTAAGACAAGAGGTGTTTATAATGAAACAGATAGAAACCAAGAAAATTTCAGGAAAAATTGTTGTAAAAACAGGTCTTCACATCGGCGCCGGAAACGAAAAAGTTGAAATTGGCGGAATGGATAACCCGATTATCAGAAATCCGCTTACGCACGAGCCTTATATTCCAGGCTCTTCTTTAAAAGGAAAAATGCGTTCACTTATGGAATGGAAAACAGGCAAACTTGAAAAAACAGGCGGAAAAGTTTGTTCTTGTGGAAAGGCTGAATGTGAGATTTGCCGTGTTTTTGGAAGTGCAAATAATTCTGATTCAGCAAATGACAGAGGTCCGACACGTCTTATTGTTCGGGATGCAGTTTTAACAAATGAATGGAAAGAAAAGTTTAAGAACGGACTTTCTCTTGTTGAAGAAAAAAATGAAAACTCGCTTAACAGAATTACAGCCGAGGCAAATCCTCGCCCGATTGAACGCGTAGTTCCTGGAGTAGAATTTGATTTTGAAATTTCTTACCGCGTAATTGATACGGGCGACAATGGAGAAATGGATAAAAGATATTTTAAGGAAGTTGTTTTAGAGTCTTTAAAAATCTTAGAAAACGACTATCTTGGCGGTGGCGGAAGCCGCGGAAACGGTCAGATTGAATTTGCGGATTTAAAAGACGAAAACGGAAAAGCAATCAGCCTTTAGAACGTGAGGTTTTTATGCAATTTTACAAAGCAACTATAAAACTTAATTCTCCGCTTGCAACTGCCTTAAAAGGCGACACAATCTGGGGGCATATTGTCTGGGGAATTGCAAACCACGAAGGCGAGGAAGCTGTAAAAAAGTTTTTGGAAGACTCAAAATCTGCAGAACCGCCTCTGATTGTTTCTTCGGCTTTTCCAAAAGATTCAATCTGTAAGCCGTACCCAAAACATGTTGACCGTAAACCGACTTTAAGCACAAAAGATTACAGCCAGATAAAAATCAGTAAAAAGCAAAAATACGTTAGTGCCTCAGATTTTTTTACGAATACTGAACAAAAAGAAAATTTTGCAGGACTAAAATCGGTTTCTTCTATGCACAACAGCATAAACCGTTTTTCTAACACTGTAGAAGACGGAAATCTTTTTTCTTTAACACAGTTGTGGCCTGATTCAAAAATTCCGTTTTTTGATTTGTATGTTCTTTCAAGCTTTACTCAGGAAAGAATAAAACAGCTTTTGGACTGGGCTTTTGAAAACGGATTTGGAGCAGATTCTTCAACAGGAAAAGGAGCAATTTCTGTAGAAAAGTTAGAAAAAGTTGAAGTACGTGCAAAAAAGTCAAATAAATACGTGGCACTCGCGCCTTTTGTTTTAGAAAAGTCTTGCATAAAAGAAGATTCTTTGCGTGCGGATATTTTTGTGCGTACTGGAAAAATCGGCGGAGCATTTGCAACTTATATGACACCTTATAAAAAAACTGTGATTTTGTTTGACGAAGGCGCAGTTTTTGAATCTGACAAACCTTTGGATTTTGTTGGAAAACTTATTACAGATGTTCATGCTGATTCAAGAATTTGCCAGTCGGGATTTGCCCCGGTTGTGCCTTTTTTTGAAGCGGAGGAATAATGAAAAAAACATATAAAATAAAAATTGAACCTTTAACAGCTGTGCATATAGGGACGGGAAATGAACTTTTGCCAACGGATTATGTGCTTACGACTGCTCCTAATAATCCTAGTGTAAAAAAATATGTAAAATTTTCTTCCGATAAAATTATCGATAAAATTTTAAGTTCCGGAACTGCACAGCAAAAGACCGAAATGCAAAAGGCGTGTGACAGCAACAATATAAACGAGCTTGCAAGATTTTTTAACAAATATTTTTACATGGGAATTGATTACGATGCAGACGTTACCCGAGAGTTGAATTCTCTTTATTCAAAAAAGATAAATCAAAGTCTTTTTGAAAATTCCCTTGCTGTAAACGAAATGCGGCATTTTGCAAATAAACCTTATATTCCGGGAAGTTCTATAAAGGGGGCAATCAGAACTGCGGTTTTAAATCAAATCTTGTTGCAGGATATGTCAGACAAAGAATATGACGAACTTGTTTCTATGGCTGATGAAAAAAAACAAAAAGATTTAAAAAAGAAAGGAAGTTATGAAAAGCAGATTCAAGAAAAAGCGTTGTTAATGACAAAAGTAGAAAAAATTGACAGTGCAAAACTTGATCCTTTTCGTTGCGTAGAAATTTCGGACTGTGAATTTTCTGCAAAAAATCAGATTGTTGGAAAAATGCGAAATGCAAAAATCGATAAGTTTAAAAAAGAACTTGTTTTTAACGATATGCAGATTATTGCAGAAGCAATTTCGGGAAAACTTTTGAAAAAAGAATCGACTTCTGTGTTTAATCTTAGAATCAACGAAGATTTACAGAACGTAGAACTTAATAACGGTTTTTGCATAAATATGCAGATTGATTTAGAAAAGATAATCAGCGCATGTAATTTCTTTTTTAAAAAAGAGTTCAATGAGGAATACCAGAAATTCTATAAAGATGCATACGACGGAGTTGATGAAATTTTTGAATTAAAAAAGATAATAAATTCAATTCCTGAAAATTCTACAAATGAGTTTTTAATTAGAGTTGGCCGATGGTCACAGGTAGAATCTGTAACTTTTGAAGAAAATTTTAGAAATCCAAAAACACCGGTAAAAAAAGGAAAAGTTATGCCTTTTGGCACTTCCCGCACAGTTTTTAACTACGACGGTCAATATTTACCGATGGGCTGGTGCAAATGCACGGTCGAGGAAGATAAATGAACCTATTAATAACAACTTTAGGCACGTGGAATATTGTCCCGGAACTTTTTGCTCTTACAAATCCGCAAAACTACGATTTTTACAAGGGATTGTCGGTTATAAAAGAATTTAGAGAAAAAAATAAGATAAAAAGCGTGGACGAAGTGTTTGTAGTTTCGACAGAAAATCCGCGTGATGTAGAAAAACTTACCGCCTGGGCAAAAAAATGGAACTGCAAGTTAAAAATTTTTGTCTGCAAAGGAATTTCTGATTTTACTACGGAAGACGATGTTCTAAAATTCCGCTCGTTTTTGTATAGAATTGTGCTTTACGGAAAAGAAAAGTCTGATGTTTTGTATCTTTCGCTTGCAGGTGGAAGAAAAACTATGAGTGCGGATATGCAGGAAGCCGGAAATTTGTTTGGCTGCGACGCAATGCTTCATATTATTGATGTAAAGCGGATTCCAGA
>CAVJSA010000093.1:3838-6523 GCA_963651875.1 Lachnospiraceae bacterium
ATTTTCCGATTTTAGTAAATGAAAAGAAAACCGTTCAGCAGATTGAAGAAGACGGTTCTCTTTTAAAAGAAATTCAATCAAGAAAAGAAAAATCAAGTCAGATTTATGTAAATTTTTATACGAATATTTCCAGAGAGAATTCTAAAAAACGCGACATTTTCAGAAAATTGTATTTTTTGCACCCGGTAGCGCTTCAAAAATTGCGTGACTACAAGTTTGGAAAAGATAAAGAAAAAGACCGGCGGATTTTTAAGAGGCTTCCAAAAGCGGAACTTCATTCGCATTTAGGCGGAGTTTTAAGTCCAGGAGAAATTATTCAGGTTGCACAGGAAGAAAAAGATTACATTGCAGATGAAAAAAATCAGTGCTCAGTAAAATTTAAAGAACATATTCAAAAAATTCTGTCTTATGAAAATGCACAGGAACTTGAAAAAACAATTTACGGAGAATATTTAGATTTTAAAAAATTCTACAAAATAGGAATTGATAAATACCGCGAACTTGGAGATTTTCAGGGAAGCGGACTTTTGCAGACTGAAAAAACAATTTCTAAGACGATTGAACTTTATGCAAAAAGTTTGATTGAAGAAAACGTAAAATATGTAGAAATTCGCTGTTCGCCTTACAATTATACTCGTGCGGATTTGAACATAAATCAGGTTGTAAATTGTATGATGAAGGCTCTTGACCTTTACAAAAATGATTTTGACTACCGTTTTATTTACATTCTTAACAGAAGCAGCACAGAAAAAGAAATTAAAGATTCTGTAGATAAAATTTTAACTCTTTTAAACGAAAATAAAGATTTTGTGCAAAAACTTGTTGCCATAGACCTTGCCGGAAGTGAATCAAAAGACACTCGGCCTTCAAAACTGAGGGAATATTTTATGCCCCTCCTTGAAAAATGCATAAATATTACGATACACGCCGGCGAAACCGACACAGTTCAGAGCATTTGGGAAGCCGTTTATCATCTTTCGGCAGACAGAATCGGGCATGGGCTAAAACTTTTAGATAACGAAGAACTGATAAACCGTCTGTTGAATAAAAATATCGGAATTGAAATGTGTCCGAGCAGTAATCAGCAGATTGTCGGCTTTAATAATACTGATCAGAAATATCCGCTTGTGGATTATTTGAATCGTGGCTTAAAAGTTACAATAAATACGGACGATCAGGGAATTTCAAGAACAAATCTTACTGCGGAATTTAAAAAAGCGTTGGAACTCTGCCCAAAACTTAGCCTTTGGGATTTTATTGTAATGATTAGAAATTCTTTGAGCATTGCTTTTTGCGACTCTCAGACAAAAAACCGTCTTATGCATAATTTTGAAGACCAGATATTGAATATTTTAACGGAGGAGCTTTAATGAAAATCTGCTGTGTAAAATCAAAATTAATCCCGGAAGAAATTTTAACCACAACAAAAAGTTTTAAAAGAGATTTTTCTTTTATAAAAAATGAAGATATTGAATGGATTGAACGTAAAGATGCCGAAATTGATTTTTCTTATAAACAGTTGATTCCTTATGTAATTTTGCAAAAATCAGATAAAACTTTGGGCTGTTACAAGCGGCACGGAAGCGAAAAACGTTTGCACGGACTTTTTTCCTGCGGTTTTGGCGGCCACGTAGAAGAATGTGACACTCAAAATGATTTAGCAAAAACTCTTGAAACTGGAATGTTCCGTGAATTGGGGGAGGAACTTTCTGACTTTGATAAATCCTTAGTTGAATTAAAATATCTTGGTCTTATAAACGAAAAAGAAAGCGAGGTCGGATTTGTTCATTTAGGAATTGTGTTTATGGCAATTTGCAAAGACGGCTACACTCCAAAAGAAGCAAGCGAAACAAAAGGTCTTGAATGGAAAACAAAAGAAGAGCTTTGCAACCTAAAAACAGAACTTTGGACAAAACTTGCTTTGGAACTTGTGGAGGAGAAATAAAATGTACACACTGATTACAAGTTTAGGAACTGGCGGAAATACTGACGGAAAAGGCTACAGAACAACAAAATATGTTTTTCCAGATAAAAAGGAATGTGAAACTAATATTTTCTTAAAAGCAATTTTAAAAACTGACTATAAAGAAATTTCAAAAATCATTCTTGTTGGAACTAAAACTTCCGGCTGGGATATGCTTGCGGAGGATAACGAAGATCTTTGGAATAAAGTTTATGAAGCTCGTGAAAAAAATTCTATAACGGAAGAGCTATTAAATGAATTACAGGATTATTTATCGCAAAAAATAAAGATTCCTGTAATTATAAAATGTCATACAGATAAAATTGATTCTGACACATCGCTTGAAATTTTTAATATTTACAATTCAATAATTCCAGAAATTACTGACGAAAATATTTTATTTGATATTACTCACGGTTTCCGTTCCATGCCGATTTTGCTTTATCAGGCTTTGCAGTTTTCTGTTTCTCAAAATTCAAAAATTAAAAATGTTGAATTAGTTTATGGCGAATATAATGACAACGACAAAAAATCTTATGTCCGCAATTTAAGCAATTACTGGAAATATTCGCAAATTACGGATGCTCTTGCTCTTTTTGACGAAAAACTTGACGGAACAAGATTGGCGGATTTGATAGAAAAAGACTGGACTGCAGGAAGCAAAGCAATAAAACGATTTACAGAAATCGTTCAGACAAATTTCTGTTTGCAATTTATTGAAG
>CAVJSA010000093.1:6533-7057 GCA_963651875.1 Lachnospiraceae bacterium
ATTGAAGTTTCCAGACAAATAAAAAACGCAATTTCTAAATATCCAAAAAACGCACCTGAATATTTAGATAAAATAAAAAAGATTTTTGAAGATTTATGCAAATTAATAGACAAAAATTATCAGTCACGCACTTTATATAATCTTTCAAAATATTTTTATGAGCATAAATTGAATGTTCAGGCGGTAATTTGTCTGCAAGTTGCGGTTGAAGTCTGTGAATGTGAGCATCAGCAGTGCCAGAAGTATATTGGAAATTATGACTGGTGGCAGGATTATGGAAAGTCAGGTCTTCAAATTACTAAGAAAAATAATGTTAAGGAAATAGGTTCGCTACTAAGCAATCTTGAAGGCTTTAGAAATAGAATTGCCCATGGTGGTGGCCCTAACAAAGACGGAAAATTTCCTCAAGCTGCAAATATTCCTTCTATTTATGAAAGGGGAAAACGCGGACTTGAAAACTTATTCAAAGAATACGGATTTTAATCTATGCCAAAAACATTCTGTCTTTTAAATCACAGTCTTAC
>CAVJSA010000094.1:0-3991 GCA_963651875.1 Lachnospiraceae bacterium
TGTCTAAGTAGATTGTCGGGTCAAGCCCGACAATGACATTATAAACCGCAAGCGACAATGACAACACAAATCAAGTATAGGAATGACATTATAAACTGCAAGTGGCAATGACAATCCAAATCGCGTGCAGGAATGACAGAGCGATTTCTACCAGCCGACCTTAACGCCCAGGTAGGCACCTAGACCGCTTACACCAAAGCTTTTTGCAAAATCGGCACCGCGGAACATTATAGCTCCGTCAAGTTCTACTACACGACAGTTAACCATAAATCCTGCAGTCTGCTTAAATACAAGGTTTTCGTAAGCTGTTCCAAACTGCAATCCAAGAACATTAAATAAAGAAAAATTACCGCTAAGGCTGTATTCGCCATAAACCTGATTTTCTGATGTATATGGATTGCGCACTGCAAGATTTACTTTAGGATACAAAGTGCACCACGAACCAAACGGCTTCCAGGCTGCTTCCAGACCTAAGATAAACGGTCTGTGCACAATCTTTGTTTCCTGGCTGTAAACTGCGTCGTCGTGTCCGTAATCGCTTGAATACGAATTAGTTTCGTCGAGAATTCCAAGTGCATTTTTCTGTTCGGCAACGCCCCAGTATCTTACAGAAGTTTTATACTTTAAGCGTCCCGGAACAATCGGAATTCTCGTAAATGCGCCAAGAGTAAATTTTTCTCCAAGAGAATGGTCAACTTCAAAAGCAAAGTCAAAACCGGCACTTTTTACAAGTTCTGCCAAAACTTCCTGCATATAGGCTGAATCAATGTCTTTGTCTTTTATACCGTCAAGATTTACGAGCGTGTAAATATTAAGCGGCAAATCTGCTTCTGCACGCATAAGACCGTCTGCAGTCGAAGTATAATTTACTGTAGCCGTTGTTTCTGCAACATGGACAATCGGTGCAAAAAAAGCTGGCGTAAGGTGAATTCCAAACTTCTTAATCTGTGTTTCGAACGTTACTCCAGTATGTGCGTAAATGTCTCCAAAGACAGACAAATCAATAACTTCGTGGGAATTTAATTCAACTCCGTTACACAAAAGTTCAAAAAAGTTTTTAGAAACATTTGCGTAGCCTGTGCCTTCGATTCCGTAAAACAAATTCAACTTAAACTTCTGACTTAAATTAAGTGCAACCCAGGTTTTTGTGTGCGCATTAAAATCTAAGACAAGACCATTATCCGGCATTTTGTCTGCAATTTCGTTTAAGTCAATTACCAGATCTTTTACCAGAAATTCCTTTGCCGTAAAATAATTATTAGAAAAACCGCCTTCTGCTTCAAAACCGATTTCTACATGTCTGTTAGCCGTCGAAAATTCAGCAAAAGCAAAGGAAGTAAAAATCAATGCAAATATAAAAGTAAATATTTTTTTCATTTTCCTTCCTCCTAGTCCTCGTTTTTGCTCCAGAGTTCAACCTGGCCGCTAAGTGTTATTTGAACATTTCCTTCTATACCAAACTCAGCATCGCGAGGAATTGATTTTTCATTACCGTCGGCATCTATATCAAGACGGATAATCGGATTAAACGGATAGGTGTTAAAAATGCTTTTTATTTCTTCCTGGCTCAGGCTAAAAGTCTGCCAGTCGTTACTATCTTCCTCAGTTGAGTCTTGAGTTGCGTCGGTTGTGGCAAAAGTCAATGTCTTACTGATTCCTGTTGCAGCATCGTTTATATAACCGTCGATTGCAAAAGTCGTTGTGTTGTTTGCCTTGTAGTTAATCGTAACGCTTTCTACCATATCGAGATATTTTTTGTAATCTTCGTAATCGTCGGAACTATCGCGTTCAAGCAGGTCTTCGTTTTCTTTTTCTTCGTCGCCGTTAATAAGACGCACAAGTTCGCGAACGTCGAGGATCGAGATTTTTCCGTCAGAAGTGCTGCTGCTTTCCGGAAAATCAACAGTGTCGTTTAAGGTGACGTTTAAAGGTACATCAAGCAGAACATAAAGCTGAATTGCCTTTAACGACTGCAATTTTTTCAAAGCAACAGAATCTAAACTAAGAGTATTACCCTCTGGTAAAGAAAGACCACTCAAATCGTATTTTATCTTGAGGTTGTCCGGCAGTTTATTTATAAGAGTACAAATTGAATTTTCTTCAGTCTTTACAGAGTAATTTTCACTTCCGTCTTCTCCAAAAACATCGCTAATAATCATATAGTCGTCGTCTGCAAGAGAATCTAAGTCAAGCTGAGTTTCAACTAAGTCTACAGACTTTCCATTTATCAGCGGAGTTGTCTCTGAAATACCGTCAACTTCGTAAGAAGCTTCGAGTGTACAGTTAGAAAATTGAACACCGGCTAATGCGGCTACTCCAGGCTGAACCGCATAAACATAACCTTCGATTCCGCTAAATTGAATATTCTTTACAAGATTAGAAGCGTCTCCAAGATTATCTTTTAATAAAGTTGAAAAACTTAATCCTGTGTCAATTTCGCCAGAAGTTTCGGCATTGTCCGCCAAAGAAGAAATATTAACATTAAGGGTTCCCATTTTTTCAATTGAACACTTTCCGCCAACATCAATTTCTGTTCCACTAGAAGAATTGTCAAAAACGAGGGTTGCGCTTTCAAAACTTATGCCGGCTTCGCCTGTTAAAGTGATTTTTTCTTCATCCGTTGTAGGAACTATTGTCTGGCCGGATAAATTTGCTTCTTTATAAAAAAGATATGTTGAATCACTGTCTTCTACATCTGTAAATTTATCCTGCGTTAAGTTAAGACCGCTAGTTTGCGTTACACAAACATTATTAAGCGCCAGATTAATGCCACTCCAACCGTCAGGCAGTTTTCCGTAAAAGTTTATTGAGCCTGTGTCTATTGTTGCTGAAATTAAATAGTCGCTTGCCCCTGTAAAATCAAAGTCCTGGCTAAAACCAACAACACCGTCGCCTGTTGTAGAATCGCCGTCAATGTCGCCAAGGTCTTCTGCCGTCATTGTAAGTCCGGTAACTTTAGAAACAACGAAATTTTCTGCAGTCATAGAAAGGCTGTATTCTTTTGTTCCTTCAAGAAGATTTCCGCCACTCATACTGCCGGAAAGCTTAAGCTTCATTTTTTTAGAAATTGTTTTACCGCTAAGATCCAGGTAAAAAGGTGTACTTCCTGTTCCGTTTGCAATATCAATTGTGTCGCTTGCTGCAACTTCCTCATTATTTGTGTCACATAAAACAAGTTTTGCAGACAAAACAAAGTCGCTCGAAACATTGCTTGGAGCAGTAACTTCAACTTTAATCTTACCGCTAGAAACTTCTATCGTAGAAAATTCTGGTTTTGAAAATTCAAAAGGAATACCAGTAGTTTCAGGAATATCCACTGTCGTGCCAGGTTCAACAATTGGATAAGTTAAATTTTCAATTGTTACAGCATTTGAAATTGTTTCGTTCAAGTTAGAAATTGAAATTGATGTATTAAAATCTATTTCGTTTGAACCGTCTGCCGAAAGCCCGAGAGAAATTTCTTTTATCGGATACTTAATTAAATAGCGGATAACGTCGCTGTCTTTTTGTGTCGGGTTATAATCGTAAACTTTGATTTCTGGAGCGTCGTCTTCAAGATTTTCGTTAAATGTTTTTCTTAACTCAGAAGCACTGATTTTTTCGCGTAACAAAAACGAACCACTGCCAAGCGGAAAACTATATTTTGTTCCGCTTGTCTTTACAGAAATTTTTTCTGGTAGCTCAAAGTTGCAAGAGAATATTGAAAAAATTGCACTCATGCCAAAAATGGCTAAAAAAGTTTTACCGTTAAATCTTTTCATAGCATAAGCATAACACGGCAAATGCTAAAAAAACGCTAAAGAACAAAATCTTATACAAATAAAACAGAGAATTTTAGTGCAACGACCCGCCGTCACCCTAAACTTGTTTCAGAGGCGCCGCCCTCGTGTCATTGCCAGAGGAGATTCCCCGGTCGAGCCGGGGAATGACACATAAAGTCAAGAGAGAGAATGACCGTGTGTTTTGTCATTGTTGGGTTTTCTTTTTTTGT
>CAVJSA010000094.1:4592-6923 GCA_963651875.1 Lachnospiraceae bacterium
CGTCCGCGGTTACCTGCGTAAGCGTTTTCGGCCGGCTTTGCTCCCTTGCGGACAACTACAACCTTGCGCTTTCCGTCAGCATTAGCGCCTGCGCCAGCAGCTTTTACAGGCTTTTTGCCTTCGTTTGTCTGACCAAGGCGCATATTTGCATCGCTTTTTAGAGAAAGCGAAATTCTCTTGCGGTCTTTATCAAGGTCAATGATTGTAAATTCTTTTACATCGCCAACTTTTACAACATCCATTGGATCGCTTACAAAGTTGTCGCTCAATTCAGAAACATGGATTAATGCAGTTTCGTGCAAACCAATGTCAACAAAAGCACCAAAGTCAACAACATTCTTAATTTTGCCAGTAACCTTCATTCCAACAGTAAGGTCTTCAAAATTAACAACGCCTTTCTGCATGATTGGAGCCGGATATCCTTCGCGCGGGTCGCGGTTTGGTTTACCAAGTTCTTCAATAATATCGTTCAAAGTAGTTTCGCCGACATTGTATTTTTCGCAGAGAGACTTTTTTACATCTGCTGGAACTTCTTTTTTCTGCTGAACATACGAAAGAACTTCGCGTGCAACTTCGTAATTTTCCGGGTGAACCCAGGTATTGTCGAGCGGATCGGCACTTTCTGCAATCTTTAAGAATCCTGCACACTGTTCAAAAGCTTTTGGACCAACGCCAGGAACTTTCTTTAGTTCTTCGCGGCTTGTAATCTTTCCATTTGCATCGCGGTAAGCAACAATTTTTTTAGCAGTAGAAAGATTAATTCCAGAAACATACTTTAAGAGCATGTAAGAAGCAGTATTCAGGTTTACGCCAACATTGTTTACAACCGACGAAACAACTTCATCAAGCTGTTCGGCAAGTTTTTTCTGGTTTACGTCGTGCTGGTAAAGACCAACGCCAATTGCTTTCGGGTCAATCTTAACGAGTTCAGCCAAAGGATCCTGCAGACGGCGGCCCATAGAAATTGCACCGCGAACCATAACATCGAGTTCTGGGAATTCTTCAGTTGCAACAGGCGAAGCGGAATAAACAGAAGCACCACTTTCGTCAACAACAGTGTATTTAACGTCGGCATCTGAATAATTTTCTGACAAAACTTTAGAAACAATTGCCTGAACTTCCTGCGAACCAGTTCCATTACCAACCGCAATTACCTGAATATCGTATTTGTCGATTGCATTGTTAATCTGGTCGTAAGCGTCCTGCGGATTCTGTTCCTGGAAAATCTTAAAGAATCCAAGGAATTTGCCGGTTTCGTCGAGGGCAGCGCACTTTGTACCATTGCGGTAACCAGGGTCAACACCAAGAACACGGCTACCTTTAATTGGCTGAGTCATTAAAAGGTTTTTAAGGTTTTCGCTAAAAAGTTCAATTCCGTGGTCGTCAGCTTCGTCAGTTTCGTTACTGCGGATTTCGCGAACAACGGCAGGAGAAAGAAGGCGGATTAAACCGTCTTCAATAGCATCATTGTGATATTTATTAGAAGGTTTTGCTTTTTTCTGCAAAAATGCAACAGCGCCGTCAACAGGAACATTGATATTTACGCTAAGAGCACCTTCGCGTTCGGCACGGTTCATTGCAAGAATACGGTGAGGCTTAACCTGATTCAAACTTTCAGAATAATCCCAGTACATTTTGTATGTAGAAGTTTTTTCTGCAGTTTCGGCATCAACACCTTCCGGAACAATTCCCTTAGTTTCGATTGTGCCTTCTGCCATATAAAGGTCGTGAACGCCAGAACGGTTTTCTGGATTTTGAGAAGTTCTTTCGGCAATAATGTCCTGAGCTCCGGCAATTGCGTCCATAAAGGATTCAACATTTAGAGCCTTGTCTTCGTTGTCTGTTCTAACGTATTTTTGAGCTTCAGCTTCTACAGCAGCGTCGTTATTTTCGCCTTCCATAAAGTCAGCAAGACCTTCGAGACCTTTTTCAATGGCAACCATACCACGAGTCTTCTTCTTTTTCTTAAACGGAGCCCACAGATCTTCAAGTTCAGTCAAAGTTTTTGCGCCCATAACAGCGTTGTAAAGGCTTTCTGTAAGTTTACCCTGGCCAAAAATGCCGCGAACAATTTCCAGGCGGCGTTCTTCAAGATTTTTATACGATTTAAATTTGTGATCACATTCAGCAACTTCAACTTCGTTAAGATTGTCAGTTTTGTCTTTGCGGTAGCGCGAAATAAAAGCAATTGTACAGTCTTCGTTAATCAAACTGATAACAGCACTAACCTGACTAACGCGGATATTAAGTTCTTCCGCAATTTTTTTCATAATTTCCACTTCGTTAACAACGAGTGCGTCGATAGATTCTTGTGTAAATTCCATAGTTCAA
>CAVJSA010000095.1:0-6896 GCA_963651875.1 Lachnospiraceae bacterium
CGCAAGGGATGCTTGCGTATCAGTCTGACGACTGCTACGCTGCGAGTTTACTTCGTAAACTCGTTATTTTACTGTGCGCTAAAGCGCACGACCTTGCTTGCGCAAGGGATAGGCAACGAGAAATTACAACCCTGTAATTTCTCGTTAGTAAGAAGTGACTGTTTAATATCTAAAAAAAATTAACCAGATAAAAAGACCTAAAATAATGCACAGTCTATAGTTTTATTTTTTCGAACCAGTCCCTTCTTACGGATAAAAACACTAACTAGCATACGCGCAAGCTTGTGCGCAAGGGATAGTAGTGGCGCGCTCAAGCGCGGTGCGTAGCACCGGAGGCGCGCAAGACGCCGTAGCCACGAATAGCCCGGTGCTCAGGCGTTAGCCTGAGCATGCGCCCAAAAAAAAGCTAAAACTTATTTTACTGCTTTGCCGTTTACGGTGATTGTTCCAATTGTTGGAGATTTTCCTGTTGGAATTGGAATGTCGCCTGTTCCGTTTAAGCCGTAAAGAATTACGCGTACTGTTACTGTTTCGCCCTGTTCTGCTGTTACTGCCGGGTAAACGCGGTAACTTTTTTTAACGTTGCGGATCTGACGGTCTGTGTCGTCTGCAATGTTGCCTTTTTCGCCGTTTTTAAGCCACATAATCTGACATGCCATGTTGCTTGTTCCGTGGTTACCGTAAGAAAGTTCAACGCTTGTAAGTTCAATTTTTTTGTTTGCTGTAATAGGGAAGTCTACATAAACTTTGTCGCGGCCAACAATTTCTGTGCTGTAGCTACCGAATGTAAGTGCGCCCTTTGCAATGTCCGAACTGATTTTGCCTGAGTTGTAAGACCAGCTGCCTTTTGAAGGAAGAGCCTTAGAAACTGTTGCAACCGAAGTGTCGTCGCTTGTTCCGTCGAGACTGTTAGATGCTGCTTCGCTGTTGAGCCATGTTGCAGAGAATGCGCCTTCTTCTGGTTTTAAGATTTTAAGTTCAGCAAAACCGCTCACTGCGTTCTGGTCTTTTGCCGTAGCAATTACTTTGATTACAGTGTCTTCTTTTACAGATTTTGCTGTTAAGAATCCGTTTGTGTCGATTTCGGCTGCATCTGGATCAGAAACTGACCATACATATTCTGCATTTGTCGGGTTTGCAGGAGTAAGAGCTGCGCTCATCTGCATTGTTTTTTTGCCCTGGAGCTGTTTGCGGTTTTTGTATGTGTTTACCTTGATTTCTGTAACAGGTCTAAATTCAACTGAGTCGTCTGCAAGGACTTCGATTTTTGTAATGTATGTTTTTGCTTCTGCTTTAATTGTAAGATCGCAGCCTTTTTCGTAAACAACATAGTATTCAGAAACAGTTGCGTTTGTTGTGCCGTTGTTAAAGTCAAAAGAAACTTCGCCCTGTTTGCCGGCTTTGATTGTTCCTTTTCCTGCAAAGTAGCCTGTAACTTTTACGAGTGCTTTAGAAGCAAGTGGAACTGTAATTGTGTTGCCTTCTGCTCCCTGCAAGTGTGGTTTGTCTGCTTCTGGGGCAAAGCCGTCGAGTTTTAATGCAGAAACGTCTGTTGCGCCGTCGAATGTATAAACAACTTTGCTAACCTGTTCACCCTTGAGTGCAGAAGAAGACTTGTCTTTAGAAACTTTCCAGCCTGATTTTTCTGCAAGTGAGTTAAGATCCCAGTCAAAGTCTGTGTCTTTGCGGTATTTGTTGCTCAAAAGGTCAAAATAGCGGTTTACGATTGCATCTCGTCCAGAAAATTCTGCTTTTACGTCTGCGTCTGCGATAATGTCGGCGCGGTCAGAAGTGTTGAGTTTTAAGGCCTTTGCTGTTTTTTTGTCCATCTTCCAGCCGATTACAGTCTGTGGAACTCCTGGCGCTGTAAGTGGTGTTTCGAGCCAGATTGATTTTTCAATTCCAGAAGCCTTTGTGTTTACGTAAGCAATCTGGTTGTAATAGCCGGTTCTCCATGGAGTGCGGCCAAAGTATGTTTCCTGGCGTTCGTCTGTAATAACTTTTGAATTAAAGATTACAAGACCTTTGCCGGCTGTCGGTCCAACTGTCATGCGAGGAGCGCCAATGTAAGAAACCTTTGTTGAATGTTTGTCGTCATAAACTGCGTTAATTTCGCATTCTTCAAAAAGTGCAACTTTTCCGGAAACTTCCATCCAGATAAAGTCTGTGTCGCCTTCAACATAGCATTTGTAGAACCATGTCTTTCCTGTTGTGCGCAGTGTGTCCTGGTGCGAAAGGAATGAACAGTTGTATGCAGCAACAAATCCGCTTCCGTCGTAGCCGAGAGCTTCTGCCTGTGTGTTTGAACCTTTTACAGAACCGCGTTCAAATGTGTTTTTTACGGTAAGGTTTTCGAGAATCAGATTGCCCGTGCCTTCAAATTCAATTACACAACGTTTTTTCTGTGCGCCGTCTGCACGTTTGTTCAGACAGATGTCGCCGGAATTTGCTTCGTAAATTACAACGTCTGAACCATATTTCTGGGTGCTCTGTCCCGAAAGTTTGATTGTTGCAGGACCGTTGTAGTAAAGAACTTCTTTGTATTCTCCCTGTGGAAGGCTGATTGTGTATTCGCCACTACCTTTTACGCTGTCGATTGCAGCCTGGATCGTGTCGTACGAAACGTTTGCTGCGTCTGGACCAGAAAGCGTTACTTTAGGAGAAGCGCTGGCAGCAAAAACTGTACTTGCAGCAAGAATTACTGCAGATAATTTTTTTAACATGAATTTCCTCCATTTTTAATAATAAAAGAGCACTCAAAAATCTGTGTGCACTCAATTTAATTAAAAATCGCCTTTTAGTTTATCACGTTTTAAGAGATATTAAAAATTTGATTTTAAACCAGGCCGGTATGTAGCAAAAATTAGAGATTCGGTTAAAAAAGTGGAGCTCAACTTACCGACAAAAATACAATTTACAGTTTGCGCCTTGCTTAAAAGGTTTTCCCGCTATCCAGGGTTTTAGTGCTTCCGCACACGGACGGCGCATGAACTGAGTTGACCGCAAGAAACGAAGTTTCTTGACGCGACAGGAGGTCGCCATCTCGCTATCCAGGGTTTCAGTGCTACGCACCGCGCTACGCGCGCCCTTACTATCGGGGCTAGGTTTTGCCGTATCGCCTGCGACAAAAATTACATTTTGCTTACATTTTTTTTAATTCAATATAAAATGTCCTCATGAATTCTTTTTCTTTTAAGCGCCTTGTAAATCCGGATCTCTTAAACGGAAGTATTACAAGGGCGATTATTCTTTTTACGATTCCACTTTTTATATCTTATGTTTTTCAGCAGCTTTACAATGCAGCCGACACCGTTATTATTGGCCGTCTTTTAGAAGACGGAGCACTTGTAAGCATTGGGGCTTGCACCGCCCTTTATGAACTACTTGTCGGGTTTGGAGTTGGTTTTGGCAATGGTTTAAGTATTGTTGCTGCAAATGCCTACGGAGCAGGCGACTATGAAAGGTTAAAAAAAATTACGGCAGCTTCTCTCGTAATTACGGTTTTTGTTACGCTTTTTATAATGCTTATTACGGCTCTGTGGCTTAAACCAATTATGATTCTCCTGAAAACACCGGCAGACCGCCTGGACGAAGCATTTTCTTATATTTCTGTAATTACACAGTTTTGCGGAGTCCTTTTTGCCTATAACCTCTTTGCCGGCATGTTAAGGGCAATCGGCAACTCATTTATGCCACTCGTCTTTTTAATCTTTTCTTCCATATTAAATGTCGTTCTTGATATTGTTTTTATAAGCTCTACACATTCAATCAGGGGAGCGGCAGTTGCAACAGTAATTGCACAGTTTGCTTCGAGTGTTTTGTGTCTGGTTTACATATTTTTTAAGGCAAAGATATTAGTTCCTTCGATAAACCATTTTTCGCCGGATAAGGCAATTTACCGCGATTTACTTGGTCAGGGGCTTTCGATGGCGTTTATGGGTTCAATCGTACATTCAGGAACAGTAATTTTACAGAGTGCGATTAATTCATTGGATCAGATGATTATTGCAGGCCACCTCTGCGCCAGAAAGATTTTTACACTTACAAATATTCCGATTATTACGCTTGGGCTTGCTTCTTCAACCTTTGTTTCTCAAAATTACGGCGCAAACAAAATTGACCGCATAAAAAAAGGCGTAAAGATTGCAATCTTAATTACCGCAATCTGGATGCTAATGCTTTTTGTTCCGGCGTGGTTTTTAGTAGAAAAACTGATTCACTTTATGACAAATTCCACAAACGAACTTCTTTTGTCTTATGCCAAAAAATATATTTTGTTTACGATTCCATTTTACGCGATTCTTGGAGCCCTGATAATTACGCGCAACGCCTTGCAGGGATTAGGTCAAAAACTGCTCCCTTTAATTTCGAGCTTAATTGAACTTGCCGGTAAAATCGCCTTTACCTGCATAATTATTCCGCGCCTGGGAATGTGGGGCGTAATTTTGTGCGAACCTTTAATCTGGTGCGTAATGTGCGCCCAGCTGCTTTTTGTCTATTGCCGGCTGCCAGTATTAAAAGAAAAAAATCTTAAATAAGTAAAGTACATCCTTTAAGTTGTGCATTTTTTTTTGCACCTGTTACAGCTGCAAGAAACTCTACTTTACATACTCTAAGACAAATCGGTTTATCGCGTTTTCGATTATCTGCGGATAAAGCTGGACAAATTCTTCTTTGTCGTAGTTTGCGCCTGAATGGCATTTTATTGATTCTGTAGATTCTTCGATAAGGTCGTTAAAAACAACGAGCTTTCCGGTCTGGTCCATTATGTTTGCCCGCATTTTTATTACGGCGCTTACGTATTTTCCGGCTGGTTTCTGGGTAAATTTCCTGTCAAATTCAAAATAAAGCGAAACAATCGAGCTTGAGCCGGTCTCCTTCATTATTTTTCTTGCAACTTTTCTTCCGAACGTTAAAGAGTCTTTTTTGTAGCCGCTTGCCACAACATTTGTGTTTGCGTACGAAAAAGGATTTACATTCTGTTTGTAGGTCTGGTTGTTTACAACAGTTTCTTTTTCGACGGTTTTTACGTTCGCGATTGTTTCTAAGGCTTGCCTGAGATACTGTTCTGCAAAATCAACTCTGTCCTGGGCAGAATAAATTTCGGGATTGTCTGAATAAAGCAGCTTGTTTACGGTATTCGAAATTATTCCGCCGGAATCTTCGTCTGTAATGTAGTTTTCATCAACTAAAAAGACAGAAGGGCTTCCTTCAACTCCGCTGATTGCGACCTGAGCCGTGTCCGTAAAACTAAAATTGTTTGAAGCGCATCCAAAAAGACAAAAAACGGCGCTCGCCGCTAAAAGCAAAAAAACTGCTCTTTTATTCATATCTAAAAACCTCGCTGTAACACAAAACGGGGCTGTCTTAAAAAGTATCGTCTCTGTCATTTTCGGGCTTGACCCGGAAATCTAAATTGATATTTTACAATCATTTAGAGCTTCCCGTATTCCGCGCGGGAATGACAGATTGAACTTCTTAGACTGCCCCGCAGACATTCAATCAGATTTTTCTAATCAAATATTACATTTTTACACGGAAGATAACCGGTACAGCGAATGCAGAATCTGTCTGGTCTTTAGCTCCAGAAGTTCCGGCATTGTATGTTGCTGTGCTGTAAGAAAGAGCTGCCCAGAGGCTTGCGTTCTTTGAAAGATAAAGCTGTGCGCCTGCTGTTCCGCGGAAGTTGATTCCGTAGTCAGCGTCAGACTCGTTTGCAAGAACACTGATAAGACCGAGGTTTACAGTTGCTGTAACGCTTGGGTTAATTACATAGCGTGCAGAAAGGTTGTTCCACATAACAGAAGTAATGTCTGTGCTAGCCTTGTTAAGAAGCATTCCTGCTTTTCCATCAAGACCTACGATACCTGAGGCAACCACTGCGCTTGCGCTGTTTGCTTTTGTAGTTCCGTCAGCAGCGTCCAATCCTGAAATCTTGTTGAAAGTTGTGATAGAAAGAGCCTTTGTAGCCTGGTAGCGAACGCGGAGGTCAACATCCCATGCGCCGTCCCATCCTTCGTTGCTTCCGCTTGCCATTGTGTAAGAACCGCCGACTGTAGCGTCAAGGCCTTTTACCATTTTTGGCTGAGCATAGAATGCGAGTACTGTTTCGTTGTGAACAGGCTTTTTAACGATAAATTCGGTGTTTACAACGTCTTTAACATTGAACTGAGCGCGTCCAGCCCATGCTGCAGAATAAGTGTCTGTTGTGGTTGTGGTGCCGTCTATTTCTGTTTCAGAATCAAAAGAAGCGTCAACAGCAATAGCTGTAAGCTTTAAAGACATAGTGTCATTGAGCGCAATCGGATATTCAGCATAGCCTGCAAGTGCGCTTGAACCGCCTGCAATGTTTGCAATATCGTCAACAAAAGCAGAAGGTGCGTTCTTGAATGCAGAACCAAGCTTAAAGCGTTCAAAGTCGATTCCTTCTGCGTTTCCGGCATCAACATCTTTTTTTACGCGGTAGTTGCCGTCAGCAAAACCATCTTTCCATGAACCAGCTCCGAGTTTAAGGTCTGTGCCGAAAACTGTAGACCAGATGCTGTATTCGTTCAAAGTAAAGAAGTTACCAGTTTTGTTATTGCTGTCTTCGTTTCCGTTCTTTACGTTTACAGAGAATGTAAGACCTGCAGAGTTGTCGTCGTTTGTAAACGCAAACTTGAGAGTGTCTTCAAATTTGGCAAGACCTTCCATGTCCATCCATGTGTTAGTCTTTGTTGTTGTGTTGCCAGTGTCGCTTTCTACATGCGAGTAGAGATAAGGGCGCAGGCGGCCGTTCATTGTAATTTTTACGTCAGCAGCAGCAAACGAAGCAGCCATAGCAGCAATAGCGACTGCAGTAATGATTTTTTTCATAATAAAAAATCCTCCTATTTTTCGGGAAATTTAAACCAACG
>CAVJSA010000096.1:0-6443 GCA_963651875.1 Lachnospiraceae bacterium
ACAAAGTTGACGAGATAATAAATGCGGCTATAACTGATAAAAATGACAGGGAGCATCAGGTTATCCGAGTTGTATTTCATCCGGATTATACAAATGCAGATTTTGTCGGACAGATTATGCCGCTTGTTGATGATGGCATAGAGTATCGGTTTAAGGCCGGGCCTTTTACAAGAATTCTTAAACATGCATACAAAGAACATTCTAAAAAGTTCTTTCTTGTGATTGAAGAATTGAACCGTGGAAATGCCGCTGCCATTTTTGGAGATTTATTTCAGTTACTTGACAGGGAAAAAGACGGATTCAGCACTTATTCTATAAATAATCCAGATATAAGTTCGTTTATAATGAGCGAAGATGATTATCATAATGATAAAATTTTGCCAGACTCTAAAGATGTTGGCGGAGGCAAATGGATTTTAGACACACCAATCCGTCTTCCGCCTAATCTTTCAATTCTTGCAACTATGAATACAAGCGACCAGAATGTTTTTACGCTGGACAATGCTTTTCAGCGCAGATGGAAAATGGAATATATTCCAAACTCTATCAAATATGAAGATATGAAAGATTCTCAAAAAAATCAGTATGACTTGAGAATAGGGGAGACAAATATAAAATGGGGCACTTTCCGCGAAAAGGTAAACGAGAAGATTTCTGACTCTAAATTTTCATTTTCCAACGCAGAAGATAAACAGCTTGGACTTTTCTTTATCAAGGCGGATTCTGAAACTGACACAGTTGAAAAATTTCCTGAAACCGATAAACCTGAAAAAATTACTGAATCTGATTTTGCAAACAAAGTGCTAAAGTATCTATGGAATGATATTTTTAAGCGTAATCCGGAAGAAATTTTTCTAGCTAATATAAAAACTTTTGGCGATTTGCTTTTAAAGTTTAACGGTAAAAATGCCTTTAGAAACTGTTTTAATTCAGATTTTGCCACGGCACTAGAGCAAAGTAACAGGTCGTTGTCCGAGCAGACTGAAAAGCCTGAAACGTCTGAATAATTCCTGAAATTTCAATCCTTATGCCGGAAAAATCTTTATCTAAAGAAATTCAGATTTCTCTAAAAACTGCGCAAGGCGGAAGTGACTTTGTTGGAATAAAAATAACGCAGTCGGAATGCTCTGTGACTTTTCCGATGGGATACATTCTTGAAAATTCAAGCCTGTTACCCTCAAAAATCAAAAAAGAAGAGAGAAACGAAATCTTGAATCTTATAAATTCAATTTATCTTTGCACTTCAAACAAAAAAGGCGAGCGTATTTCTGTCTTAAACGGTGAAATAAAATGTGATTTTCCAATAAAATCAATGATTTTTATAATCGAAGATTTTTTAGGCAGGGGAACTTACTACACTGAAAAAGAAACCTTGTACACAAAATCCGCAGGCGGAAAAATCAGTTGGAGTCGCACGATAAAAAAAATAAAGCCTGCAGTTTCAGAAAGTGGACTTGCGTTTTTAGATTTTATTATCCGAAAGAACCGAATTCAGGAAAACCGCCTTATAACCGAGATTCACAAGTACTGCGTTTACAAATGTTTTGAGATTTTCGGTTTTTTGTACACTTCTGCAATTCCAGAAAAAGGCTTGCTCGATGAAAATGATGTTTCAAAAAACAAAAAATATTACGCACACTTTTTGCAGGAAAAAATCGATTCGACTTATCTTGAATCAAATGTTGAGCTTTTTAGCAATCTGCTTGATTTTATAAACTGCTTTGATTCTGAAAGCGAATCAAAAGAAGCAAGTTACGGAACTAACTGCTTTCAAGTTGTTTGGGAAAGACTTGTTGATAGAGCCTTTGGAACGGTTAGTCAATCGGAAAAAGAAAATTATTTTTATCCTGCTTCAAGATGGAATTTTCTAGACGGAAAATCCCGGAAAAACGCTCCTTTAAGACCTGATACGATTATGATTATAGAAAATACTTTGAAGCAAAACGGTCGAAAATGTTTTATTATCGATTCAAAATATTACAGTTACACAATGCTCCGAAACCAGGATTCTGAAGAAAACGAGAGCGAGCAGGAAAGCGTTTTAATTCACGGCTCAATTCCTGGAACTGATTCAATCCAAAAACAGATTACCTATGCGCAGTATATCGACAATACAATAGAAAATAACTGCAAAAAAAGATTTTCTCATCAGGCTGAAAACTATAGATTTTCACCGGAAAATATTTTCAATGTTTTTATTCTACCGGCTAACAATAAAGAAAAAGAATTGCAATATATCGCAACCGCAACAAGCGACTGGCACGACGGCAGTAAAAATTATCACACTGTTCACGCTGTAACATTTGACACAAAGTTTTTGATGCAAAACGGAAACCGGCAATTACGTGAATTACAAGAAGAACTTGCAGTGTTGATTGAAAAAATGAGTAGTTAATTGATGAATATGCAATTGATTTTTTTATTTCCGGGGCTTTTCCCTCTCACTCAGCCTTCGTACACGCCGTTTTGTCATGGGGCTGTCTAATAAGTTCAAAATATCATTCCCGTACTTGATACTGGAATCCCTATTGCCCCCTAGTTGTTTCATTTTTTTTCTTGCCTTGTCCAACATTCTCCGTCCTTTTTTCTTTAGTTTATAAAAAGTTTAAGTTTTGTTTATGTTCGTTTTAAGTTTCTTCTTTATATTTGGGCAAATAAATTGGCGGGCGCTAGGCTTTTTATTTTGTCTGCCTGCGTTGTGCCTTTATTTTTTAGGGAGACAAAAATGAAGATAAAAAACTTGCGTATTTTTAACTTTTTAAAAGACGGATTTAACGGTCTTTGCATGGCTTGCGCGGACAGTGTGCCTGGTGTTTCTGGCGGAACTGTCGCTTTTTTAATGGGTTTTTACGAAAATTTCGTTGGTTCGATTGATTCTCTTGTGTTCGGCTCTGGCAAAGAAAAACTTCCAGCGCTCTTGTATCTTTTGCGACTTGGGCTTGGCTGGGCTGTCGGATTTGGCGCTTGTGCAGTTTTAATTTCTCAAATATTCAGCGAGAATATTTACATAATGTCCTCTCTGTTTTTGGGTTTTACGGTTGCGGCGATTCCTGTTGTTGTTGCAGAAGAGCTTTCCTGCGTTAAAAAGTTTCGTTCTGCGCCTTTTTTTGTTCCGGCTCTTTTGCTTGTTGTGCTTTCTTCTCGCTTTAATTCAGTTGCGGCTTTTTCTTCAATCGACCTTTCAGTTCAAAATCTTTCAACCTGTCTTGTGCTTTTTGTCGCTGGCTTTATTGCAATCAGCGCAATGATTCTCCCGGGCATTTCTGGTTCAACTCTTTTATTGATTATGGGGCTTTATCTTCCTGTAATAAATGCGGTTAAGGAAATTATTCATCTTCATTTTGACTTTTTGCCTTCGCTCGTGTTTTTCGGTCTTGGCGTTTTGACAGGTCTTGCCTTGACTGCCCGTCTTTTGAAAAAACTTCTCGAAACTCATCGCGCCCCGGTTATCTATATTGTGCTTGGGCTTATGACCGGCTCTCTTTACGCGATTTACAAAGGTCCTTCGACTTTAGCAGAATCGCAGCCTCCGCTTTCGTTTGACACTTTTAGTTTAACCGCTTTTGCAGTCGGAATCACCGTTATCGTAGTTATGTATCTTGCAAAGCAAAATTGCGCTTCTGGCAAAAAAATATAAGCTTGCGCAGGTAAGACTGGGCAGATTTTATGCCGTAAATCTGTATCCAGCTCCCCAGACTGTTTGGATTTTGCCTGTACTGTCAGAAAGTTTTTCTCTCAGACGGTTTATGTGCACTGCAACTGTCGCAATGTCGCCGCTAGAGTCATCGCTCCATAGGCGCTCGTAAAGTTCTTCCTTGCTAAAAACACGGTCAGGATTTTGCATAAAAAGACAGAGCAGATCAAATTCCTTTTTTGCAAGCGTAATTTCTTTTTCTGCGACAAAAACGCGTCTTGATTTTTGAACGAGCTTTAAGTTTCCAAAAATAAGCTCTTTGTATTCCGATTCGCCGGCACTGTTTTTTTTCTGTACTGTTTTGTTTGAAATCCTTTCGTAGAATGCAATGTGAGAGCGCACTCTTGCAACAAGCTCCCCTGGCGAAAATGGCTTTACAATAAAGTCGTCTGCCCCAAGACCAAGAGCGCGGATTTTGTCGATGTCGTCTTTTTTTGCAGTAACCATGATAATTGGAATGTCGAGCTTTTCTCGGAGAGTTCTGCACAAAGAAAATCCGTCAATTTCCGGGATCATTATGTCAAGAATGACCAGATTAAAAGAGCCGTTTAGGGCAAGCTCAAGCGCGGTTTTTCCGTCATTGGCGATTTCCACATCAATCCCCTGATTTAAAATATAGTCGCGCTCAATTTCTGCAATCGCCTCGTCGTCTTCAGCAATCAATATTTTTTTCATTTTTACCTCAAAAAGCCGCTCGCTCCACTGTCATTCCCGTACTTAATTCAATTGCCATTCCCGTACTTAATTCAATTGTCATTCCCGTACTTAATTCAATTGTCATTCCCGTACTTAATTCAATTGTCATTCCACGGCTTGTTTTTTATGTCATTCCCTGGCTTGACCAGGGAATCCCATTTTTCGCAACAGATTGCCGGATAAAGTCCGGCAATGACATTGTGCCAGGATTGCCGGATAAAGTCCGGCAATGCCCCACTGTGCAAGATTACTGGGGCAAGCTCGGTAAGACAAATTTCACTGTTATTGTTGTGCTTCGACATGCAATGACAGTGCATTGTGCTGTGTCATTTTGCCAGCGGCAGACGCATTGTAATTTTTAGTCCGGAAAGTTCATCTTCCGCGCCTGCATTTTGCGCAAAAATTGTTCCGCCAAAATGCTCGCAGACTTTCGCCGTAATTGCAAGCCCGAGTCCGCTTCCTTTTTTGCGCGGGCTTCTTGCTTCGTCAGCCCTGTAAAACACGTCAAAAAGTTTTTTAAGCGCGCTTTCCGGAACTCCTTGTCCGTTGTCCAGAACAGAAATTTCAACAAATCCGTCTTGCCTTAAACAGGAAACTTTTACAGAGCATTTTTCTTTTCCGCAGTATTTTATGCTGTTTTCAACAATATTAGCCAGAGCATTTCTAAACTGAATTCTGTCAAAAATGATTTCTGCCGTTTCTCTTTCGCCTTCACTTTTTGCAAAAGAAAAGTCAGTTTGAATAAAAAGTTTTTCAGCGTAATCGTCTTTTAATGACTGCGTAATCTTTTTAATTTCCGCCGTCACATCAATTTTTTCTGCGCTAAAAGGATATTCATCTAAATCAAGCTTTGAAAACATAAAAAGCCGTTCTGTCATCGTGATAATTTCATCTGTCTTTAAAAGAATTGTCGCCATGTATTTTTTTTGTTTTTCGGCTGTGTCTGCAATTCCGTCGCGTAACCCTTCAACATACGCCTTAATCGAAGTTAGCGGAGTTCGAAGATCGTGAGAAATTCCGGCAATCAGCTCGCGCCTGTTTTTTTCATCCTTTTTTTGCGCTTCAGAAAGTTCTAAAAGCCTGTAAGCCATAGAATTGAACGCGTCGCAAATCGGAAGAAACTCGTCATTGTCAGTGTAATTTATTCGATAAGAAAGATTTCCACCGCTGATATTTTTTACGCTGTCTTCAAGAGCTTCCAGGGGTGAGCGGATTTTTTTTAAGATAAAGCGTGTAAGAAAAGAGTTTGTGGCAAAAACTGCCGCAAAAACAAGAATAACAACTGCCGTCAGAATTACTTTAACAAAAGCCTCGTTATTTTCGTCCTCTTTCCAGCCAAAATCTCCAGAAACCAAAAGTGAATAATTTTCGCCGTTAACAAAAATCTCTTCCTTTACAAAAGAAAAGCCGTCAATGCTAAAAGAAAAAGAACTGGTTGAATCCTTAAAATCATAAGAGTTACTAAAAAAGTCAGAAAAAGTGCTTTCAATCCTGTAAAAATCTTCATTCTCTTTTCCGGCAGAAAACAAAATCTCCCCGTCTTTATTATTCACCCTTATAAAAATTCCGCGTTCCTCTGCAAAATCTGCAAGGTGGACAAAAGCTTTGACCTGGTCATCTTTTTTTTTAATGGAAGATTCAACCTGCTTAAAAATCATCCTATAAGCAAGAGACAGACGATTATCTTCAATCGATTCGTCCATATACTGAACATAAAACACACGCCAAAATGCAAATGCCGCTCCCAGTGCAACCAAAGTCCCCACCACCGCCGGAACAAAAATCATAACGATATTAGAAATAAAAAGCCTGCGTTTTATTGTCATAAAAAAATAATAGCAGAAATTTTTTTATTTGGGCAGATTTTATAAAGCTGGGGCTTCCGGTGGCTGACTGCATTCCATTCCGTCCGCCGCCGTCGGGCTATCCGCTATTGCGCTATCGCTCCAGCCGCTTCACTCACTTCGTTCGCTCCAGTGGCCGCTTCGCGTAGCTCCTATCCCTAAGCCGAAGGCTTAGGCCGTGCGCTTCTAGCGCACACGATAATAACGAG
>CAVJSA010000097.1:0-6421 GCA_963651875.1 Lachnospiraceae bacterium
GCGCACACGTAAAATAACGAGTTTTGCGAAGCAAAAACTCGCAGCGTAGCAGACGCAAGTCTGATACGCAAAAATCCCTTGCGCGACAGCGCAAGAACGTGCGCATATTGCGCACACGTAAATAAAAAAAGCCGTGGCGAGCACCACGGCTTTTTCGTAAAAACAAACTTATTTAGAAATAAGAAGTGTTTTTGAATCAAGTTTAAGACCTGTGTTAACGTCTTTCTTGTCGCCAAGTTTAAGAACATCAACAGCAACGTTTGAACCTGTCTGTGCAAGGTTTACAACAATGTCAAAATATTTTTCGAGGTTTGCTGGAACAACTTCAGAAAGTTTTGCACCTTCAGCAGTTGCAGAACCCCATACAGTTACTTTTTCTGACTTTGCATAATCAGCAACTGTCTTTACATCGTCTTCAGAAACCTTAGAAAAGTCGATTCCGTCCATTACAACACCTTTAACAGCAATTCCAGCTGAAGAAAGTGCTTTTAGTGTGTTTACAACTTTTGCAACAGTAAAGTTATCCAAAGAAAAGTTAAGGATTGTGCGTTTAGAAACTACATCGTTTTTAAGGTCTGCGCTGTTTCCTGCAGATTTTTTTGCAATTTCTGTAAAAATTCCATCGTACCAAGAAATAACGTTTGAAGAGTGAATGTCAAAAGTTACGTGAACAAGCTGTTCATCTTTTAACAAAGTGTCCATTCCAAACTGAACTAAAGCAGATGTTTTTCCTAAACCTTTTTTAGAAGTTACAAGACCAAGATCGCCTTCTTTAAGACCGCCATCAGTTGCTGCATCAAAAAGACGAACTGGACTTTTATTATAAAGATCCTGTTTAACCATATCGTTCTCCCATTAAAACTCCGCGTTAGCGGCAGTAAAATTAAAAGTCATTTTCTGTCATACGAACTGTCGTATAAAAAACCCTGCTATTATTATAGCAGAGTTTTTAGTACAACGCCATTTTTTGAAGTTAATCCGTTTAAGCGGATTTTCTAGAACGGTATTGATTAAGCGTTCTTTTTAGCTTCCTGATGCTTTTTGATAAGTTCGTCAGCAACAGCGTTTGGAACTTTTCCGTATTTTAGGAATTCCATTGTAAATTCTGCCTTACCCTGTGTTGAAGAGCGGAGAATTGTTGAGAATCCGAACATTTCAGAAAGTGGAACTTCTGCGTTTACTGTAGACATGTTGTTTTCATCAGTAGATTCAAGAATTACACCACGGCGCTGGTTGATAAGACCAAACATATTTCCCTGGAATTCTGTTGGACCTTCGATAGAAACCTTCATGATTGGTTCAAGAATAACCGGCTTTGCTTTTTCGTAAGCTTCGCGGAAAGCTCCGATAGCTGCTGTCTGGAACGCAATATCAGAAGAGTCTACTGGGTGATACTGACCATCATTGATTGTCATCTTTACGCCAACAACTGGAGCTCCGATGAGGGAACCTTTTTCCATTGCACGGCGGAAACCTTTATCACAAGATGGAATGTATTCGTTAGGAATCGCACCACCTTTGATTGCATCTACAAATTCGTAGTCTTTGTCTGCAAGTGGTTCCATAAATCCAGCTACACGACCGTACTGACCAGAACCACCAGTCTGCTTTTTGTGTGTGTAGTTAAAGTCTGCACGAGACTGAATAGATTCGCGGTAAGCAACCTTTGGTGGAGTTACTTCAACTTCACACTTGTATTCACGCTTCATGCGTTCTACGTATACAGCAAGGTGAAGTTCACCCATACCCTTGATGATTGTTTCGTTAGATTCTGGATCAAGTTCTGTCTGGAAAGTTGGGTCTTCTTTTGTAAAGCGGTTAAGAGCCTTAGCAAAGTTAGCAGCCATAGACTTGTCTTTTGGTTTAATAGCCTGAGAAATTACAGGTTTTGGAACGAACATAGAAGTCATTGCTACGTTGATTCCTTCTGCACAGAATGTGTCACCAGAAGCACAATCAACACCGAACAATGCACAGATGTCGCCTGGTTCACCAACGCTAATATCTTCCATTGCAGCTGAGTTCATGCGTACAAGACGACCAACCTTAAATCTTTTTCCTGTACGAGTGTTTGTAAGTTCGCATCCCTTTGGAATACGTCCCTGGTAAACACGAATGTATGTTAACTGACCAAACTGACCGTCATCAAGTTTGAATGCGAGTGCAACAGCTGGCTTATCTGGAACGTTGAAAAGTTCAACCTGTTCTTCGTTTTTGTCGAGGTCAAGAGCATAGTTGTGAACTTCTGTTGGATCTGGCAAGTAGCGTACAACACCGTCGAGAAGTGGCTGAATACCCTTGTTTACGTGAGCTGAACCACAGAATACACCAACGAACTGTTCTGCAAGTGTTCCTTTGCGGATTGCTGCAATGAGTTCTTCTTCTGTTGGTTCTCCACCTTCGAGAACTTTTTCCATGAGAGCGTCGTCAAAGTTTGCTGCTTCTTCAAGGAGTTCCTGGTGGTAGCGTTCTGCATCATCTTTTAAGTGAGCAGGAATTTCTGCATAGCGGAGAACTTCACCGTTTTCTCCGTCAAAATAGATAGCCTTCATTCCAACGAGGTCTACAACACCTTCGAGTTTGTCTTCGAGACCGATTGGAAGTTCAACCATGTGAGCATTAAGTGCGAGTTTGTCGCGGAGCTGACCGCATACACGAATTGGGTTTGCGCCCTGGCGGTCACATTTATTTACGAATGCAACGCGAGGTACATGATAACGTTTGAGCTGGCGGTCTACAGTAATTGACTGAGACTGAACACCTGCTACAGCACAGAGAATCATAATAGCACCGTCGAGTACGCGTAATGAGCGTTCTACTTCAACTGTAAAGTCTACGTGTCCCGGAGTGTCGATCAAGTTAATTGTTGTGTCTTTCCACTGAACCTGTGTAGCAGCTGACTGGATTGTAATACCGCGTTCGCGTTCCAGTTCCATGTTATCCATTACAGCACCAACACCGTCTTTACCACGAACTTCGTGAATTGCGTGAATCTTGTTACAATAGAACAAAATACGTTCAGAAGTTGTTGTTTTACCTGAGTCAATGTGGGCACTGATACCGATATTACGTACTTTAGTAATATCAAAAGCCATATTGTTACCTCTCAAAAAAAAGTTTACAATTTAAAACCGTTAAAAAAAGTCATAGATATAATGATTTCAACATAACGGTAGATTTAGACAATATAACTCAATTTGTCTCCTTATTCAATTACTAACCGCTAAAAAACACTGTAAATTATAATTTGTGATTAAATTCAACTTTTATTGTTGAAGAAAAATATTTTTGTTTAATAGTCCAGCTGGAACTCAATAAAACATTTGCACTGTCTTTTTTTCCGGCTTTTAAGGTTGAATTAAAATTGCCGGCAAGTTTAAATTGTTTTTTTTGTCCAAAGTTTTTAGAAGTGCCAGCAGAAATAACCTGTTTTTTGTCACAACTGCTGTCTTTTGGCGGAAATTCCCTGTAGCGGCCAGAAAAAATTCCGCACAGAATTCCTTTTTTTCTGGTTGAAGTAAAATAAAAATCGTAAAATTTGTCTGGGGTTGTTGATTTTGTTGGTGGCGTTCCTGCAAGAAGAATGTTTCCTGCTGTAATTGTGGATTTTAAAGAAAAATCAGGTTTTTCAAATAAGATTCCGCCGGCGATTTTTGCAGTTTCGATTAAAGCTATATTTGTTGTTCCTACAATTTTTTGATTTTTTGCAGCAGTTATGCCTAGAGTAATTGAATTTTCATTTTTCGTTAAAAAAATAACCTGCGGATTTAGCGAAAATTGATAAGTCGTTTTTATGATTGAAGAATCTGTCGAAACCAGGGGAACAGCTTTTATTGAATTTATCGCAGAAGGAATTGCATAAAACGAAGCGTCCAGCAAAAATTGTCCTGCCGTACAGCGCGAGCGCGCATTTATCCAGAAAACTGATTTTTCGAGCGGATTTTGATGCAACCCTGAATAAAAATTCAACTTAAAAAACGGAGAACAAAAAATATTTTCTAAAGAAAAAGCACAAAAGCGACCGCCTGTAAAAGTTGAATTTTGTTGTTTTAAATATGTTGAATTATTTTCGAGAATATCAGAAGAAAAAGTTGCAAAAGATTGAAGAAAAATTCGCCTTGTAAAATTGAATTTTGAGTTTAAAGAAAAAAGGCAGGATTTTCCTTCCGGATTAAAACTCCCCTGTGCCATAAAAGGAATTTTTAATCTAAAAAGGTCAAAGCAAAAATAAAAAGAGTCAGTTTTTTTTGTGGAAGTTGCCGTCGGGAGCGCAACTCCGATTCCTGCAGTTGAATTAAAACTTTTTACTACAGGATTATAAGGAACGACTGGAGCAGGATTTTTTAATCTTGAAACACTCCGCGAATAACTGATTGATCCGGCCTTAAAATTTACAGACTTGTTAAAAAAGGCAATGTCGGCACTGTAGCGTTTTTTTGTAAAAAGTGAAGAAAAATTATTTTCGCTTATAAGCGTTTTTAATTCGCTGAATTGTGTTTTGGGGACATTTGTAAAAGCCCTTAAAGAAACAAAATTTGAATTGACGTATGAGCCAAAAACAAATTCAACTGTGTTTTTTGAATCCGAAGAAAAAGCAAAAGTTCCGTTTGCCTTTAAATTCAAATTGCAGAAAAAAGGTTCACCAGAAAGTGGCGGAACTAAAAATAAAAGTAAAAGAAATTTTTTCATCACAATATATAAATGGCTCTAAAAATGAACTTTTACATATTTTGTGACAAAAAAAATCAATTTTTATTCAGGTTAAATGCGGTTTCAATTTTAATAATTCAAAATAGCCGTAGCCAGGATTCTGACACAAACGTATTCTGTTAAATTAATTTTGCACAACGTAGCTCTGGGCTTTTTCAAATTCCTTGAGTTCTGAAATTTTGTTTTTCCAGTATTCAGCTTCGCTTTTTGTTGTGTATGGGCCAACGCGTACACGGTAAAAAAGTTTTCCTTTTGCATTTGTGTAAGTAAAAACTTCGTTCTGGATTTTATTGTTTTCCAGAATTGTACGCGCTTCGTCGGCAGATTTTTTTGCTTCGTACGAACCAACCTGAATCCAGAATGAAGCAGGTTTTTGCTGTGTCGCAGGTGCTGCTTTTACTGTTGTTTTAGCAGTTGATTTTGCTGTAGCAACAGTCTTTTCTGCTTCTTTTTTTGGAGTTGTCTGTTTTGTAACCGGAGCATAATATTTTTCGTCGCTGGATTTTGAAGTCTTTGCAGAGGCAGAAACTGTTTTTGTGTTTTGTGTTACAGCCGGAGAAACATTTTCTGTGTTAGTTGTGTCCATCTGCTCTGCTGTGTAGGAATTTTTTGGAGTTACAGACGTTGCAGCTGCAGGATTAGATTTTAAGGTATTTAAATCGATTGTTGTTGTCGTCGAAGAACCATAAACAAGTGTATTGTCTGCAATTACTGTAACATTGTTTGCTTTGATTGGAGTGTTTGGGTCAATCTGTGCCGGAGGAATTTCTGATTTTGCTCCTTCGATTGGCGAAACGCCTTCAAAAGAATTTTCTGCCGGAGAAATTGCGGCCTGGTTTTGAAAGTTATTCTGTCCTGTAACGCCAGGTGTAAAATTTATATCCGGGGCTTTTGCTGAAGAAATCCAGCCGTCAGAAGGATTAAAATTATTTTGCGGAGAACCGTTTTTTTGTAAAGAAAGCAGAAGAGCCGCTCCCACAACTACCAGTAAAAATACACCGGATGCAGCAACAATCCATAACGTTTTTTTCTGTTCCATTTTTCAGCTCCCGAATATATCGATTCGTTTTTTAAGCGATTTTTTTATGGAAGTAAAAGACAAAAAGAGAATTTTTAAACTTCCATACATTTTTTATCGGAAAGCCAAAAAAAAAGTTTAGTTTTTTATAAAAGTAAGAGGAATTCCTGATTTTTTGTATTCTTCTAAAAGTGAATTTTGTGACTTAAAGCGTTTTAAAATCTGTAGTAACGGCAGTTTGTCCCGTTTTTTTGCGCGGATAAGGCGTTTTAAGAAAAATGCTTTTACAAAATAGATTTTTGAACAAAGTTCTAAAAGTTCCGGGGTTTTGTAAAGAACGGTTGCGTTTAATAAAACTGTTTTTGCTGCATTCTGCTGAATAAATTCTTTTGTAAGGCGAATTGTTTCCGGGTAAACAAGTTGTTCCTGTTTTTTTAAAAGCTCAGGTGAAGAAAACACCAAAGCGCCAAGGGCGCGCCTGTTTAATGAGCCGTCTTTGTTCTGCAGATTTAAGCCTGCTTTTTGTGCCAGCGAAGAAAATTCTTTTAAGATTGTGGGGGTGGCGTTTTTTATGGCAGTGTGCACAGTTAAATCTAAATCAAGCGAAACGCATTCCCCGATTTTGCACAACTGTTTTGCAACATAGTTTTTGCCTGCTGCCATCTGTCCGCAAAGACAGATTATCTGCGCTTT
>CAVJSA010000098.1:0-6403 GCA_963651875.1 Lachnospiraceae bacterium
TTTTGGACAGCCCCAATGAGCGCAAGCGAAGGGCGGACATAGCGACCCGGAACGCAACGAAGTGGAGTGCAGGGGAACGCCCTTTTTTTAGAAATAAAGGCGGCAACCTGCAGTTATTCCGTTCCAGGTTTTTGTAGGACTTGAATTTTCAGAATTTCCTACTTCGAGGAGTTTCCAGCCGGCAAAAAGTTCGTAACGATTAAGAAAAATTCCTGCTGAAATAAGCGAATCGTAAATATATACATTTTCGTCAAAGGCCTGCCAGCAGAATTTCCACTGAAAAGAAAGCGGTTTATGCGGATAGAGTCTAAAATCCATTCCAAGTGCAATTCCGTTGCGTTTTAAAATTTCGCTTGTGTTGCCATACCATTTTGACCATTGAATAATTCCCGTAATTGTGAGCAGGTTTGTCTGCAAAATTGAAAGCTGACCACCAAGGCGGATATTTCCGTAAGTTTCGTTAATAAAATTGTCCTGTTCTGAAATTACGAGGTTTTCAAAATAAGGTCCGATAACTGGAAAAAAAAGTCCTTCAAAACAAAACTCGTTTCCCGTTCCTAAATCTGGCAGATAAAAAAATGAATCAGAAGCTGAATATCGGTTTGCCTTTGTTTTTGCTTCGGGAGAAGTCTGTGTTTCTTTCCATTTTATATAAGTTAAATCTTCGTACCTGTATGGAAAAGAAGTGAAGCGCGCTGTAAATGAGTTGTAATACCAGAGTGTTCCTGCAATTTCTGCTAAAAAAACGATTAGAGAACTTTCTGCTGAGTCTGAAGTAGAAGTGCTGACGGACTGTTCTGAATTTTCTTCTTCTGTCTTTTTGTTTTCTGAGCGGGAAGATTCAACTGCCGAAGTAAATTCTCCACAAAAAACGCTCTGGAGCTGAGAAGTAAAAAATACTGCAATGAACACAAGAAAGGGAAAGCGGCTTTTAAAAGTGGAAAAGAATTTTTTCATTTTATTTTTTTGCTACGAGCACCATTGTTCTTGCTTTTTCGTTGTATGGAGAAAAGTCAAAATCGCCATAGACTTCTACACGCGAAAAACCGATTCCTGCAAGTATGCGCTTTAGTTCAACTGCAGAGTAGAGTCTTTGAACAAACTCGTGTTCAACTCGTTCGCCTGTTTTATTGTCGATTAAAATCCATTTTGAACGTAAGCCTTCCCAGGCGCCTTCTACGTGGAATTCTGTTAAAACTGTTTTTCCTGCGCGTTCAAACCATTCGCCTTCCGTAAAATAAAGGATTGCTGTTTCCCGGCTCAAATTTTCCAGTATGAACCAGCCGCCTTCTTTTAAGTTTGCATAAATATTCTGTAAAATCTGTACGTCTTCTTCGATTGTGTCGCAGTATCCGAAAGATGTGTAAAGATTAACGGCGCAGTCAAACTTTTTTTCTGATTTAAAAGTCCGTAAATCTGCCTTTACGAGTTCAAGCTTTACGCCTTCGTCGTCGGCACTTTCTTTTGCTGCATCGAGTTCACTTTGAATTATATCAACGCCTGTAACGTTCATTCCAAGAAGGGCAAGTTCTACGCTGATTCTTCCAGGGCCGCAGCCGGCATCGAGAATCGAAGCTCCCTTTTTTAGTCCTGCAATCCTACAAACGCTGTCTGCAACTGCTGGTGCTTCTGCCCATCGTTGTGCGTCAAACATTATTGGACCGTAATTATTCCAGAAGTTTTCGTTTTCAAACCATTCTTTTTTTGACTCAGCCATAGTTTTCCTCCCTGCCTGCTAAATATATTTTACGGCTCGGCGACTTCTAAATCCAGTGCCTGAGACGCAAGACGGTTTGCATAAGTGCTTTTTGTGGCATTGCCGGTAAAGTCTGTGTCCCTGAGCCTGCTGTGCAAAATCAGTTTTTTGTTTTGTTTTTCTTCTGCCCGCTTTGCTGCAAGTTCTTTTGCTACAAGAAGAATCTCGCCGGCTTCCTGGGCGCGGACGTGCAGAATCTGGGCAATCTTTGATTCCTGTGCATTGGCAAGATTTTCGATTGTCGTAAATTCCTTTAACAGCAGTTTTTCGCGCTTTTCGCCAACGTGCGGCAGGGTCGAAAAAATGCTGACTGTGTTTTCTTTTGTGCGCAGGGTCTGGTTTCGGCTTGTTGCAAAACGGTGGGTTTCGTCTCTTACGCGCTGTAAAAGCCTTAAGGCGTCGCTTCTGCGTGGCAGACAGATCGGCTTTGAAGCATGCGGCCTCCAGATTTCTTCGTCTCTTTTGGCAAGCCCTGCAATCGGAATGTCGAGATCCAGTGCTTTTAAAATCCCGTCAACTGCATTTACCTGACCTATACCGCCGTCGATTAAGATTAAATCCGGCAGGTCTGAATTTTCGTTTTTGAGCCGGCTGTAGCGTCTTGTTGCAGCTTCGCGCATGGAAGCAAAATCGTCGATTACGCCGTCCGTCGTTTTTAAGCGGAAGTAGCGGTAATTTTTTTTGTCCGGATTTCCTTTCCAGAAACTTATGAGCGAAGCAACCGGGAATTTTCCGCCGATGTGTGCAATATCAAAGCCTTCGATCCTGTCGGGCAAGCGTGGCAGGTTAAGAAGATTTTTGAGTTCTTCGAGAGCCGGAGTGTCTCCTCTTTCCCTTAAACGGCGGATAATGTCTTCGTGGGCGTTGTTTTTTGCCATGTTTAAGACTGCTGCGTGGCGCCGGTTTTCTGGAGTCAGGCGTCTGTCATTTTCTGAGCAGTTTATTGTTATTAAGCGTGGCTTTTTTAAGGTTTCGCCAGAGAATTCTTTAAGCCATTCTTCCAGGATTTTTGAATCATCTTCTTCACTTACAAAAATTGAAGGCGGAATGTCGTTTTTGTCTGCATAGTAGGCTACTGCAAATTCCTCCAGAAGTTCTTCGTCTTCTGCAAGGCTTTCTACACGGAAGTTGTCGCGTCCGAGTAGTTTTCCGTCGCGGATTTTAAGCACAGTAAAGCTTACAAGTTCACCTTCGCGGAATCGGGCAATGTAGTCGCGGTCTTCGGCATTCGAAAAATCTTCGACCAGGTTCTGGTTTTGCATAACGGTAAGTGCCCTTAATCCGTCGCGCAATCGGGCTGCTTTTTCAAAGTTGAGGGAAGCAGCTGCGGCCTTCATCATTGCCGTCATTTTGTCTATTGTTTCTTCCCCTTTTCCCTCAAGTAGGGCTTTTATTTCTTCGATAAATTCAGTGTAGGAATCTTTATCAATCTTGCCGCAACAAGGTGCTTTGCAGCGGCCTATGTGGTAGTACATGCATGGCGAAGTACGTTTTTTAAAAGTCCTGCAGTGTCTTACCGGATAGACTTTGTAGAGAGTTTCTATAAAGGTGTCTAGCGCGCCAGCATCAGGATACGGTCCGTAATAAGATGAACCGTCTTTTTTTATCTGGCGCGTTTTATAAAATCTTGGAAATTCTTCGTGCGTAATTTTAAGAGAAGGATAGGATTTTCCGTCTTTAAGCTGAATGTTGTAGCGCGGAGAATATTTTTTAATCAGATTGTTTTCGAGGATGAACGCTTCGTATTCGTTGGATGTCGTAATGTATTCGATTGACTTTGCATTCGATACCAGCATCTGCACTTTTATGTGGCGTTCACCGGAAAAATAAGACGAGAGACGGTTTTTTAAGTTTTTTGCTTTGCCGACATAGATGACGGTTCCTTCTTCGTTCCGCCATAAATATACACCGCTTGAGGAGGGCGCTTTTAGTGCGGTTTCGTGAAGTGTTTCATAAGCCGGATTAACTGTTGTATTCATTATGAAAAGGTTTTCTTTGTTTCGTATTGTAGCACATTTTGCAGTTGCTTTTGCCACAGTGTCAACAGTTTGTGCTTCAGAAAAATCAATCGTGATGGGCGGAAAAAACGGGTGGAGCAATCTTCTGTCTGTTAATGGTGTTACAACAGGAAAAGGGCGCTTTGGTTTTGATTCAATCGAACTCGAAACAAAAAATCCTGCCAATGACGAAAATACTTCGCTTTACCTTAGTTTTGAAAACGGAAAAATTGAAGATATTTCCGGTCATTACGAAATTCTCGAAAATAATCTCTTAAACGTTGCTGACGCCGTAAAAGGAAAGGGCGCTGCCCTGAGCCGTGGCGAAAAAAAAGGTCTTGTCTTACGCAGAAAAACTGATTCTCTGGTGAACAATAAAATGCTTGCCGGTTCTTTTACAGTTGAATTCTGGCTTTGTCCTTCTCTTGCAGAAAACGGTGAAAGTGTTTATTCGTGGAGAACTTCAATAAATAATAGTCAGACTTCCGACTATCAGATGATAACTGCCGGATTTTCTAACAGCCGTCTTGAATGGAAATTTAAAAATGTGTTTCCTTCATTCAAAAGTTCAGAAATTGTTTTGTCTGGATACAGCCCTGTAATCCCGGGAGAATGGAGCCGTCACACAATTTCGTTTAACGAAGAAACTGGTTGTCTTGAATATCTTGTAAACGGAAAGACCGAAGACATTAAATTTATTACTTCGACCGGGCATGAAGGCGCTTCAATCTGCATACCGATTCTAGGAACTCAGTCTGTTTCTGAAATCTGCCCGCTTTATACAGGAAAAATCGACAGTTTTAGAATTCAACATGTTGCATACGAAAAAAATACAGAAAGCGAATTTGAAACCGGAAACGAAAAATTCCTTAGCCGTGGCGGACGCTTTGTAACTCACCCGGTTCTCGTTTCTCAGGCGTCTGTTTTACAAAAGCTTGAAGCTGTAACAAATGTTCCTTCCCAGACAGAATTAAAATTTTTTGTGCGTGCCGGGGACAATTTTTATGACTGGACAGACACTTATCCTGAATGGAAAGAAGTTTTGCCAGGTGAACAGATTCAAAATGTTACGGGGCTTTATTTTCAGGTTGCTGCCGAACTTTTGCCGGACGGAAGCTGTTCAAAAACTCCGTCTGTAACTTCGCTCACGCTCAGATACACAGAGCCGGAAAAACCATTGCCGCCGTTTGTTGTAAAGGCTTTGGCCGGAAATGGTCAGGTTGAATTAAGCTGGGGCTATTCTGTAGATGACAGTGCCGGCGGTTACTATGTTTACTATGGAACAAAACCAGGCGAATATTTGGGAAGAACAGCCGTTGAAGGAAATTCTCCCGTAAACGTCGGAAATGCAACTTCCGTTACTTTGACAGGTTTAAAAAATGGTGAAATTTATTATTTTGCAGTTGCTGCATATTCACGCATAGACAAAAGAATAATCGGGGAACTTTCTAAAGAAGTTTTTGCCCGACCGTCTCAACGCAACAGTTTTTAATTTTTGCAAAATACGGACTGGAGGATTGAAGTTATGTCACAACAACAGCTTTTACTTTCTAGGGCACGTTCGGCAACGCTTTCCCGCGATTTTGAACTTGCTGCACGTCTTTACAGGCAGCTTTTACGCGACGATCGGAACAATGTAAGTATTTTAAACGAACTCGGTAACCTTTATATAAAAAGCGAAAGGGACGAACTTGCCCTGCCTGTTTTTAGGAGAATTGCAGAACTCGATAAAAAAAATCTTGACGTCTACATTACTCTCGGCGGAATTTACCGGCGCTTAAAAAGATACGACGAATCTGTTGCCGTTCTTGAACAGTCACTTTTGATTAACGGAGACAATCCGCAGGTTTTGTACAATCTTGGCTTTACTTACAAAATTATGGGCGACACAGAAAACGCAATCAGTTTTTTTGAAGACACAATCGAAAAAAATCCTGACGACGTTCTAGCCTACAACCATATCGGAACAATCTATGCGCAAAAAGGCGAACATGAAAAGGCCGTTCAGTCTTATCTGCGCGGTCTTAATGTTGATGCAAACCATCCAGTTCTTTTAATGAATATTGCAAAAAGCTACGAAGAACTTGGCGACTACAAAAAAGCCTGCGAAGCGTATTCTCATGCTCTGCGTTCAAGACCGTTCTGGACAGACGCAATTACAGATTATTCTCATCTGCTTGTAAAACTCAATCGCGTAAACGATGCCCGCACTTTAGTTACCCGAGCCTGCTCTGCAAATCCCCAGGACGAAAAACTAAAAGAGTGCCTGGATTATGTTGAACAGTTTGTCGTAATAAATGCAGATGATAATTTTGGAGAAGCACAGACAGGCGACGGACTTATAAATGCAGAACTTTCAACGGAAGAAGAAAAAAGCGAAGTTGAAGAAGCAGACGACCAGAGTGAAGAATCTGAAACAACACAAGATTTGCCAGAAATTGAATTCGAAGAAGTTGAAGCCAAAGAACCTGAGCCACTTGAAGAAAATTCTCTTAACGAAGAAAGTGAAGCCGAAGAAGAAGCGGACTTTGAAGACTTAAAACAGGAAAACGAAGAAGATTTTGACTTTGACGCATTCGGCGACGAAGAAAAAGCCGATGACCTTTTAGAAGACGAATCTTTAACCGAAGAAGACGACTTTGAGCCACAG
>CAVJSA010000099.1:0-6371 GCA_963651875.1 Lachnospiraceae bacterium
TAAAAATCTGAGTTTTTCCTCTCGCTTAGTTCAACTCGCATTTTTCGTGTTTCCGCCAGTCGGCTACAGCCTGTTGGCATTCTCTCACTCAACAGTTTTTATGAGCCGTCAGTGGCGCACATTACAGAAAGCTGAGAATTGTCCGCTCTCCTTACTAAAAAAACTCCAGCCCTTTTTATGACAAAAATCAAAAAAAATACTATTATCTTTAGCCCTATGGCTGCAGACTTATCAGATTTAAAGAATGAATTAAACCCGGAACAGTACGAAGCTGTTATGACGATTGAAGGCCCGATTTTAATTATTGCCGGAGCCGGTTCCGGAAAAACCCGCGTCATTACTTTTAGAATTGCCCACATGCTCGACTGCGGAGTTCCTCAAAGCCAGATTCTAGCCCTAACCTTTACAAACAAAGCTGCAAAAGAAATGGTCGAACGCATAAAAGAACTTACAGGCAAAAAACTTCCGCTTTTAACGATTTCTACGTTTCATGCATTTGGAGTAAAAGTTTTAAGACAGGACATTGCAAAGCTCGGCTGGCGCGAAAATTTTTCAATCTACGACGAAACAGACCGCAACGCCCTCATAAAAGAAACAGGGCGTGAGCTCCACTACTCGCCGGAAGCACTCGACATTTACAAAATCGGCATACTCATTTCTGACATAAAAACCGGCCGCAAACAGTGGAACGCCGAAAACGAAATGTACCGCCAGCTCTACGAAGGCTACCAGGAAGGACTAAAACTCTACAACGCAGTTGATTTTGACGATTTAATCGTTCTGCCAATCCGCATTTTTAAGGAATTTCCAGAAATTCTTGCAGGCTACAAACAAAGATTTAAGTACATTATGGTTGACGAGTTCCAGGACACAAGCCACCAGCAGTACGAAATGATGCATCTTCTTGCAGACAAAAATGTTGCAGTTGTCGGTGACGATGACCAGAGCATTTATTCTTGGCGTGGAGCCGACTACCAGAACATAATCAACTTTGAAAAAGATTTTCCAGAAGTTAAGGAAATCCGTCTTGAACAAAATTACCGCTCAACAGGAACAATCCTTGCAGCGGCAAACGGCGTAATAAAGCACAACACAAACCGCAAAGACAAACAGCTGTGGTCAGGCAACGGCGAAGGCAAACCTATCGAAGTTTATTCACCCGACAACGAAACAGCAGAAGCCGACTTTGTAATAGAAACAATTCAATCAATCTGCGTAGAAGAAAAACGCAAATACGACGATTTTTGTGTTCTAATGCGTGCAAACACACAGTCGAGGGCAATCGAAGAAGCATTCTTGCAGGAAAACATTCCATATACAATGAGCGGAGGAACTTCATTCTTCCAGCGAAAAGAAATAAAAGACATAATTTCGTATCTGCGCGTAATTTCTAATCACGACGACGACGTAAATCTTTTAAGAATAATAAACGCTCCTCGCCGCGGAATCGGACGGGCAACAATCGAAAAACTAAATCAGATTGCAAAAAACTTAAGCTGTTCACTCTACGACGCAATAGTTTCTTTGCTGGAAGTTCCAGACGACGAAGCAGACCTTTTTATGCAGAATCTGCCGAATAAATACGACCAGGGCGACGGACTTGATTTTTCGGAAGGAACAAAAGATTCCCTCAAAAGCTTTATCGAAATAATCGATTCCGGCAAAAATATGCTCGGCGGACACGGACTTTCAAAAAAGGTACGCAAAATGGTCGAAGACATTCATTATTTTGACTATTTAATTTCCGAAAACCCAAAATCAGAAAAAGCAGCAAGATTTAAGTTTTTAAATATTGAATCCTTAATCAATTCAATCGAAATGTGGGAAAACAATCCAGAAACTTCAGATCCAACTCTTTACAATTACCTCAACAGAATCACCTTGCTTTCCCGAGACGATATGGACGACGATGACGACAAAGGAAAGGTCAATTTAATGACGATCCACGCATCTAAAGGACTTGAGTTTCCTGTAGTTTTTATTGTCGGTTGCGAAGAAGGCTTAATTCCACACGGCCGGGCAGTTGACGAAGGCGGAGACGCAGCAGTCGAAGAAGAACGCAGGCTTTTTTATGTTGCAATAACAAGGGCCCGCGACAAACTTTATATTTCTTCATGCCAGAAAAGACGACACCTGCAGTCAACAGTTGAGTGTCAGACAAGCCGTTTTCTGGACGAAATTCCGTCAAACCTTGTAAAATACCACGAGCCGACAAAGGCAGTAGACGACAAAACCGCCGAAGAGTTTTTTGCACAGTTAAAAAAACGATTTTCCACCCCGATTGTTCCGGGATTTACGCATAAATAGTCTTTTCTTTTTACGGGCGCATGCCGGCAAGCCGGCACCGGGCTATCCAGGGCTTCCTTGTAACAGAGCGCACGGATGCGCGTTTGCTGGTTAATGTTTGTATCCGTAAGAAGGGGCCAACTTTAAAGAATAAAAATATAGATTGTGTTTGATTTTAAGTCTTTTTAAACTAGTTTGTTTTTTAGGTTATTAGACAGTCTCTTCTTACCATCGAGAAATTACAAGGAGGTAATTTCTCGATACCCTATCCCTTGCGCAAGCAAGGGCGTGCGCTTTAGCGCACAGCCTGCATGCTATCATTCCAGTGCTTCGACACGGGAATCTATAAACAACACCTCAGCATTCACTCTTGCGCATAGCAAATTTTGTAAAAAAGCACATAAAAGTTATAGATTATTTAGAAAATGTTTAAAATATCGTAAATTTACAAAATAAAGACAGTAAAAATTGAGATTCCAATATTACACTGTATTTAATCTCAATTAAGGAGGAGATATAAAAATGAAATTAGTTACAAAAGTAACAACAGCTATCGCAACAATCGCAGCAATTGCAATGCTCGCATCTTGTGGATCAACATCAGGAGCTTCTGACTCAACAGCAGCTGCTCCAGCAGCAGCACCTGCAGCTTCAGGAAGTGCTTCTGTATGGGAATGGAAATCAATTCCTCTTTCAGATATTGGTACAAACGATACAGTAATCGACGATCGTTTCGTTCTTGACCCAGTTTCAAACCCATGCGATGCAGAATTTGCTGCAGTTGCAGGAAAAGCAAAATTCAAGACAGAAGATCTTGGAACAGCTATCTACTTGCAGAACAAAGCTGCTACAACAAAAGACAACATCAAAGATGTTTTCCAGGCAGCATTCGAAGTTGTAGTAAAAGCTCCATCAACAGTTACTTTGACAATCTCTGGTAACGGTGATGCAACACCAGCTCGCGTATTCGGTATCTTTGCTCCAGACGGAACTCTTCTTTCAACAGTTGACAACCTCGGAAAAGATGCAACATCTGAACTCGTATTCGATGCAGCTACTGCAGGTGCTTACACAATCAAAGCTTCTGGTACACGTATCTACGGTGTAAAAGTAGAAGCTAAATAAGTTAGTTTTTAACTTGTAAAAACTGGGGTTCTGCCCCAGTTTTTTTTTACCCTGTCAAACAAACTCAAAGTATATGAAAAACCATTCTTTTATTATTTTTTTGCCGATTTTTCTATTATTTTCATGTGCTTCAACTAAAACGCCTTCAAATGGCAGTTTTAATTCAAAATCAGACAACGCTTCTGTCATAGAATTTAAAGAAATCTGGGGATATGTTTTTAACGGTTACGAAAAAGAATATTCGCCACTTCTTCCAGTAACAGACATTGGATATTTTGCAAAGGCAATTACCACATTCAGCGAAGTGCCTCAAATTCCTCCAAAAGAAAAATATTTTTCAAATACAAATGCAAAAGTCCATCTTGTAAGTTCATGCGATTCACGCTCGCAAACACATCTCTTACTTTCACCGTCCCTACCTTTGCGCGACAAAATTATCGAAGATTTAATAAAGGCTGCAAAAACTTACGACGGGCTTCAAATCGACTGGGAATTAGTGTCGGCAGAAGACGCAGACAATTACGTTGAATTCCTTAAAATACTAAAATCAAAGTTAAACGGAAAAACTCTTTCAATTGCAATTCCAGCAAGAATAAAAACGCTTTCAAAAGACGCTTACAATTATTCAAAACTTGCAAAAATTGCCGACAGAATCATAATTATGGCTTACGATCAGCACTGGTCAACAAGTGAACCAGGCCCGATTGCAGGCACAGACTGGTGTAAAAAAATTACAGACTATGCAAAATCGCAAATTCCGCAGGAAAAACTTGTAATGGGACTTTCATTTTACGGACGCACATGGAGAGACGATAAAACCGGCGGAAAAGCTTATTCATATAATTCAATACAAAAAATAATCGAAGAAAATAAAATAAAGGAACACACAAGAGACTGCTTCGGAGTTCCATCGTTTTATATCGAAAAAAAATTAAAAATAACAGCCTTTTACGACGACGAAAAATCACTGCTCTTTAGAACAAAAATGTACGCCGAAAACGAAATAGACAAAATAAGCTTCTGGAGAATCGGCCAGGAAGACAAAAACTACTGGCAGCATTTAAAAATAACAACCGTTGCAGAAAAAAAATAAAAACAGTTGCGTCCTGCTCGCCTTTAGTGCTGTGCGCCAGGGCTTTGTTCCACTTCTATTCTAAAGACGCAGAAAGCATTGCAGCTTTTTGAGTTTCGTATTCGTCCTTTGTTAATTTTTCGCCACGGTTTATTTCTTCCCACTCTTTTTTCGTAGCGGATAAAGGCTTGTCAGTATCTTCTAAAGCTTCCCACTCTTCATAGGTCATAGTAACGTTATCAGGCGTTTCGCCATATGTTGAAGTGTCCTGGGTATTACCAGCCTTAATGATTTTTATTACAAAAACAACAAGAATAATTCCAACAATTAATTCAATCATAAAAACTCCTTCTCCTTACCTGCACCACAGGTTCTAAAAACTCAAAAACTAGGTCGTTAGACAGCTTTTTTATGTAAAAAGTGTAGCACAAAATATAGCATTTTCTACTGATTTTTTACTATATTTAGCTACAGGGTATCGTAAAAACATGCAGATTTTTAATAAACAAAAAGCACTTGAATTAGTTGGCGACGACCAGGAACTTCTTACAATTCTCTTAAATGAGTTTATCCAGACAGAATTTTCTCTCAATCATTTAATTGAGCTTATCCAGCAGAACAAAAAAACAGAAGCTGCAAGCTATACTCATCGTGTAAAAGGGGCAGCAAGACAGCTTTCAATGGAAAAATTAGCACAAAGTGGCCAAAAACTAGAAGATGTCTTACGAGAAAAAACAACGGGCAAAATTCTTCCACTGGTCGAAGACTTTTACAAAGATTACGAGCAGGCTTTAACACAGGCAAAAAACTTTATAACAAAATAAACTTTTCTTTTTTTTGTGGAGCCACAGTCTCTGCGCTGTCTGTTTTAGTCTCTGCCGGCTTTGCGGAGTTCCGGCGTCTAACGCGCCTTTAGTGCGTTGCACCGTCGCTACGCTCCGCTCCTCCAATCCGGGCTAAAAGTTACATTATGTTTTCTAGTCATTTCGTTTGACTGAGCCGAAAAATAAAACTTTATTGAATCCCTCCTTTTTTTTAGATATAGTTTTTATCATGAAACTTTTTTTAGCATCCGGAAACAAACATAAACAAAAAGAAATGCAGGAAATTTTACCTGACTACGAAATTTTAATTCCTAGTGACGCAGGAATTGATTTTGATCCAGACGAAACTGGTTCTACTTTTTACGAAAACTCGCTTATAAAAGCGCGTGCCCTCTACAATCTTGTACACGAAACTGTAATTGCAGATGACTCAGGACTTTGCGTCGAAGCCTTAGATAATAAACCAGGAATTTATACTTCGCGATATGCAGGCCCGGATTTTATGACAGGCTATCCAGACGGACACAAAATGCCACAGGCAGAACAAAACGAATGTTTAATAAATCAGTTAAACGCAACAAAATCCACCAACCGAAAATGTTTTTACGTGTGTTCAATGGTTTTGCTTTTAAACAATGAACGCTTTTATATCGCAGAAGAAACTTTTGAAGGCGAACTCATTGACGACATAAAAAATCAATGTGGAAACGGCGGTTTTGGCTATGACCCGATTGTTTTTCTTCCACAGTACAATAAGACAGTTGCAGAACTTAGTGCAGACGAAAAAAATAAAATTTCTCACAGAGGAAAGGCTGCAAGAGCAATTGCAACAATATTAAAATCTCTGTAACTCCCCTCCTGCGCTAAAAAAAAATCCTACGCCAGATTGGAGCAGCGCCGAAGGCGTTCTGCTGACAGACTGATTTAACTGTGTAAATGTTTTTTTGTCTGTCAGCTGTGCCCCGGATGGCACAAAAAGACTTTAGAGTGCAAGAAATGCGCAGCGTTTTGAACTGACCCCAATTTTTAGGACAGTTTAAGTAGCTTCTTTGTATGGTGGCTGC
>CAVJSA010000100.1:0-6362 GCA_963651875.1 Lachnospiraceae bacterium
GCACGAATATATCCGGCTTTTACAAGCCCCTTGTTTCCGGCTATTTTTGCGTCAAGGCTTTCCGCCATAACAGCAATTGCATTTTCGTCTGCGTGATTATAAGGTTCAGCCTGGACTGCAATTTCAAGAGAAGAATAAAAACCGTGCTTTATCACTCTTAGGGTATCTGTCTCCAACAGAAAATCATCAGTCCGCAAATTCGAGGCAATGCAGTCAAAATAATCCGAATACGGCGACCAGCTATGATGTCTCATTCCCACAACTGCAAGAGAAAGAGAAACTTTATTTTCCTTAAAATAACGAATAAAAGACTGCTCAAGAGTTTCTTCTTCGCTATGATAAGAAAGTTTCTTTTTTGCAACGGCAAAAACAAGGGGAATATCATTTTCTGTTATTTCAGAAAATCTTCCGAACAAAAGAGAAAAAAGGATTTCTGCCGACAAAGGGGAAATAATAAACTGAGTAAGGTGCGCAAATTTTTCAAAAGAATTTTTTCGCCTTAAATAAAGCTCTCCTGCAAGAAGCGAGTCCTTAGCCTCAACCGCACAAAGCAAAGCCCCAATATGAAGAAGAAAATCAAAAGTGTCCTTGTCCGAAATATCAGTTCCGCTCGAAACGTAAAGACGAGGCGTGCAGTTAAGCTCGTCGACCAAAAACTCATAATAAGCAGGCGAAAAATAAGAGCTGGACACTAATTTCTGATAATTTTTTAGATCTAGTTTTTCATGATTTTCAATTTTTCCGCAATAATCAAGCTGGCCGGTAAAACTTTTAGAAAACTCAAACCAGTTATTTCCGCAATTAATAAGAATCTGCTTTTCTGTCATAATTTTCCTCCGTTTTATTTTTTTTAAGTATAAAACGCAAGAACGACATAGAATGTCGGAGGAGAATATGTTTTTGTAAGTTTCTATTTTATTGAATCAAAAACAAAGTCAAATATTCTGGATTTCTATTTCTGTTTTATTGATGACTGAACTATTCCAAATAAGCATTCACTTAATCAATTTTGAAATGATTTCCGGCAATTCTCTTTTTTAAAGGATGAATATAAATTTCTTTTCGTAAAGACTGCCTACCGTATTCATAAACAAAATTGTAAGAGTTCCATAATCAGTAAAAATTCATCCCATTCCAAATTGTCATTAAAAGAAAACTTTCCATTTCGATACGTTCTAACAATTAATCTATTTTTTGGTTGCTTTCGTTTCTTTTTTTGAAGTTATTTTCTCCAAATAAAAGACCGCTTCTATTTCTCGTAGCTTCAGAACGCTCGAAAACAGAATTGGTCCCCCAAAAAAAGAAATAATGATTATAAGTGTCCAAGATTATGGTAAAGATATTCTGTCAGTAATTCAGCAGAAACAATGTACGGTTTTGGGTAAATATAATTGTCGCGGATATGATACTTTCGGACCATTCAAACTTGTCGGCGGTCTGTGTAAATGTCATCCAGATGAAGCTGATATAGCCGGTGCAGTTGATTTCGTCGGAAAAATTACTAATAAACACTAGATATAGTGCCATATATGACAATAGGCATAAAATACACTAAATACAAGATATCTATAATGTACATTCTGTCGACCTAAAAATCAACGATTTTCCCCTTTTGGAGGAAAAATTTCCTTTTAAAAAATTTCGGCAGGAATTTGGGAAAACTTTAATTTGTTTAAATTTATTCTGCTTTTTCTTGAGAAGCATGATTATTTAAGAATCTCATTGTTTGATTGAAATAATCTAATATTGGTTTTAATTCTTCATCTTCGTATTTAAATGGTTTTCCTGCTTTTATTGAACCAGGATGTGCAGCTTCATTTCCATATGTTCTTATTTTATCGTATGCAGTATATTCATTTCCTTTTAAAAGTTTGTAGTGTTTGCTATTCAGTTCATCTAATAAATCATTTAAACCAATATCTCTTGGCTTTCTGTCTTTTGAATAGTGTTTTCGTTTATAATCTTCGTTTATCTCTTTAACTTCTTTTGGAAAATAAGTCCATAAACCGATTTCAAGACAAGTTCTAAAAATGACAATTGCCATTGCAGGTTCAGATCTAATCCTAGATACTGATGATATAGCTAAGTAGCGGATATATTCATCGATATTTGCATAGTAATGGATATTAAAATAAACGTCCCATTGAATATTTCTTAAAGGTTGAAGGAGATTTAAATCTGTTGTCTGGAATCCGCCTCTATTTTCTATTCTATCAAGGAAATAACTGGCCCGTTTTCGCCAGTGTTCAACTGGAAGTCCTTCTTTTTCATCAGCAGCTTTTTTATAGTATTCTAATGCGGATTTTTTATTTCCAAGAGACTCGAAAGCAATTGCTTTCTCAAATAGAATCATTTTATCATCTTGGAAAGGCAGAGCATCAAAATATGTGCTACATGTAGAATCCTTATTTATAATAGTTTTTCTTGAAGCGTCTATAATTAATTTCCAAGCGTCGCGCCATTCGATTTCTGCCATATTTTTCTCCAATTTTGAAATACTTAGTTGACGAATTAATAATTCGGTATTATATATTAATTATAACATACAAATTTATTTATTTGAGAGGTTGCCTATAAGAAACATTCCCCGCTGAGATTTAAGGGGGACAAAGCAAATGCTTTTAAGTCTTATTTTAGATTTCATTGGTGAAGTAGCACTCATTCAAACCGGAGTTGCTGCTGCGGGTGTGTATGCTGTTGGCACTTACGCAACTAAAGATGACATAGTTCTCTACAAGAACTATGAAGATGAAGCTATCATCTGGGAATGGGGAGATGATCCCGATTCTTTTAATTTCCAGGATTTTATTGGTCTTTCCGTTACAGAAGTAAAAAGTCTCATACCTGATATTCAGGATAAGCAGGGTAAATTTTTCCGTTGTCTTGAATATTATGAGTTGAATTTGCTTTTCAATAATCAGGGCATCTGTACTTCAGTTGAGTATCTGAGACCAGAGGATCCAAACTGGCCGTATAAATATAACGGTAAATTTCCGCTCGAAAATACTTATACTGAATCAAAAGAACTGCAGTATAAATCTTCTACAAAATATCCTGTCTATATCTACAGAAAAAAATCACTTGCTACTGCTGATGCTATTATCTGCCATGCAGAAATCAGAATGCCTCAGGCTCAGACATGTTCGTCTACTAACTAACCTATTCTATGATTTATAAGGAAATAAAAATGAAAACTATTATTTTAATTTCATGCTGTAAAAGAAAATTAGATTATAAAGCTCCTGCTCAGGATTTATATCAGAGTACAGGTTTTAAAAAACAATTAGCTTATGCAAAAAGCATAAAGCCGGATGCAATATTTGTTATTTCCGCAAAACATCATCTAGTACCTTTAACAATGGAACTGCAACCTTATGATGTCTGTTTGGACAATATGTCTCAAGCCGAAAGAAGAAAATGGGCTGGAATTGTTCTGTACCAGCTGGCTGAACAGTTTAATCTACATGATAATAAATTCATAATATTGGCAGGAAAGACTTATTACTCAGAACTGATAAAATGCATGGAAAATTATGAACTTCCTCTTGAAGGTTTACCTATGGGAACTAGATTGCAGTGGCTCGATGAACATACAAAATATGATGACACAGAGTCTCCATGCTACAGAATTCATAAATGGGCCAATGAACTGCCTAGCTTGTCATGGCCTTTTGATGTCTGTGATATTCCTGATAATGGCGTTTATCTTTTCTTTGAAAAAGGCGAAAAATATTTTGGTTTTGACAGAATTGTTCGAGTCGGTACTCATACAGGAGAAAAAAATCTTGTAAAAAGAATTGAAGAACACCTTGTAAAAGAAAACAAAGACAGATCTATTTTCCGTAAAAATATTGGTCGAGCCATATTAAATAAAGCAGAAGATCCTTTTTTGGAAATATGGAATATGGATATGACTACCCCATCAAATAGAGATAAGGTTATCTGGAATATGGGAAAAGAATTTAAACTTGTGGATACAGAATCTGAAGTATCTGAATATATGAGAAATAATCTTTCTTTTGTGTGTATTCCAATTGATTCAAAAGAAGAACGTTTAGCTTATGAAGCATATCTGATTAGAACTATTTCGGAAGATAAGGATTTTAAACCTTCGGAAAACTGGCTGGGAAATTATTCTCCTGTGGATAAAATCAGAAAAAGCGGATTATGGCTGGTTAATGAATTATATAAAGACAACAACTCTAAAAAATCTGACAAGCCTTTTGCTTCAAAAAGTAAATATAAATCGTTATACGATTTTTTTATTCAGTGTAATAAAGAAAAGATTACTTTAACTTTTGAAGATATTAACAGAATTATTTCGCCTGATACTCTCCCCTCTTCTGCTTATACCAGAAGACAATGGTGGGCAAATTCAACTTCCCATACACAGGCTATATCTTGGATTAATTCAGGATTTACGACAACTGATTTTACAAATACCTCAATCAGCTTTATTCATAAATAATAGGATAATCTTGGTAGAAAAATGAATTACGAAAGTATTACAAATAAATTAAAAGAAAGTTCTGCGGCAATTGTCAGAATTACTTTTGAAGATTTTATTGATTTAGCCGGAAAGTTGCCGGAAGAAGCACAGAATAGAATCTGGTGGGATAATTCAGGAGAGACATCTCAATCAAAAGCCTGGTGTAATGCAGGTTTTCAGGTTACTAAAGTAGTTCCTGGTTTTTATATTCAATTTTCTAAAATTCTAGGGTCTAAGAAAGAGGAAACGCCATCTCCGTTTTTAAAAGAAGTAAAAAAAGAAATGGATGCCAAATTGGTACCTGGAGAAAAATCTGATATAGATAAGTCATCAGTATTAGAAACAGGTTTTGGTAAAAAGAATGAACACAAAACTGATAATACATATAAGGTAAATAAATTTGAAAATGACAAGGATTGCAGTGGTCATCCCCCTAAATTTGACCAGATTTAAGGAGAGTTTTTCTTACTTTTAAGTTTAGTTTTGAACTGACTTGGCGTCAATTCTTTCAAGCCTTTCTGCGGACGGTTTTCGTTGTAATCAATCCGCCAGGATTCAATTATCTGCTTTGCCTCTGACAGAGACGAGAAATAATTTTCATTAAGGCATTCATCGCGAAAAACGCGGTTGAATGATTCAATAAAGCAGTTGTCAGTTGGCTTCCCGGGACGAGAGAAAATCTGTCTTACATTGTGATTTTTGCACCATTTCTGAACTGCTGTACTTCTGAATTCAGGTCCGTTGTCTGTCTGCAGAAATGTGAACCGTTCTTCATGCCAGATTTCATCCAGAACTTCCGCAACTCCTTCTCCCTGCATTGAATATGCCGGTACGATTCTTGGAGCAACCTTACATACAGGATCAATCACCGTCAGATTTTTAAGCGGCCGCTTATTTGCGATGCTGTCGATTACAAAATCAATTGCAATCCAGTTTCCAGGCTGTTCTGAAAGAATATGATCTTCACGTTTCTTTACAGAATACTTCTTGCGACCTTTTTTTCGGTTTTTAAGCTGCATTTTGTTTTCTGCATACACCCGTTCAACTTTTTTATGATTGATTTCAACGCCATCCTTGTGGAGGTACATCGTAATTGTGTTGCTTCCGGCCTTCGGATGCTTTGAAATAATCTGCTTCATCTTTTCAAGAATCTCAGAATCATTCTTTCTCTTACCTTCGTAAAGATAGGTCGTTCTGTTGATTCCAAGAATTCTGCAGGCTTTTCTTACGCTGAGCCCGAATCTTTCAAGAACAAAATCAACTATCGTCCTGATTAATCCGGGCTTGAGAAGTTTTTTACTACATCGCTCAAAACCATTTTCTCAAGTGAAAGCTCAGCAACAAGGCGCTTTAATTTTGCGTTCTCATCTTCCAGAGATTTCATCTTTTTGACTTCGCTGACCTGCATGTCACCATATTTCTGCTGCCACTTATAAAATGTCTGTTCGGCAACTCCATAGTCACGGCTGATTTCAGGAACGCTTTTTCCTTTCTTGTGTTCCTGGATCATTTTTACGATTTGTTCTTCGGAGAATCTCTTTTTCATTTTTCTACCTTCCTTTAATTTAACGGCAGAAAAACTCTCCTTTCAAGTGGCTCAAAAAATGGGGGAAGGACCACTTCTGAAAAATAAACTACAAAAACAACTTCAATTTTATCACAGTTTTGTTTTATTTTATTTGCAAATATTGTAGTTCTATATGATTCTTTTTGAGCTTTTATAAACTGCCATATTCTGATCAGCTTTTCTTTTAATAAGTTTTTCATGCACTCCTCTTAAAAAACAAAAAAGAAGAATGCATAAATGAATAATTAATTTGAACTGACCCCCAAAAATAGGACACCCACGGAGGTGTTAAAATGGGGAAAAATC
>CAVJSA010000101.1:0-2123 GCA_963651875.1 Lachnospiraceae bacterium
AGGGGGCTTTCGCTGCCTGTGTTTATGATTTTGTCAAAGCACAAAAGAGAGCCGACTCCTTCCTTTGCAAAAAGCGAAAGGTTAAACGGAATGTCGCCGGTTGCAACTATGTTCAGTTTTTCGCTCTTGTCACCGCACCATCTTACAAAATCACTTTTTAAGCTCTGCCTGGAAACCAGCACAGGCTCGTTTGCCTGCAATAAATCTTCTATTGTAATCTGCGCTTTTTTGGCAAGAGGATTGTCTCGCCTTGTAATAAGCCCGAACGTGTCTGTATACGGAAGCTTTAAAAACGAATATTTGTTTTCGTCAAAATTCCGCACAACAACGCCAAAATCCAATTGGCCGCGGTCAAGTTTTGACTCAACCATTTCGCTGTCGCCTGAATAAATGTTCACGGTGATTCCAGCGTTTTCCTGGCAAAGCTGTTTTATAATTCTTGCCAGGTATTTTATTGAATCCGTTTCTGCCGCCCCGATATTCACGTTGCCGCCGGTCGGCTCTGTCATTGATTTTAGTTCTGCAACGGTTTCGTCGGCAAGAGAAACAATATCTTTCGCTCTCTTATACAAAATCTGCCCCTGCGCCGTAAGATGCATTGAATAATTTGAGCGCACAAAAAGCTTTTTTCCAAGCTCATCTTCCAGCTCTTTTATTTGCTTAGAAAGAGTCGGCTGAGTAACGTGCAGAATTTCCGCCGCCCGGCTCATGTTTTCTTCCTTTGCAATCGCAATAAAATATTTTAACACACGAAGTTCCATATTTTTGATTCTAACTATTCCTAAAAAGAATATCTAGTTATAAAAACAAAATATTGGCAATATCTCAAGAAATGCTTTAATTTTATCTTGTTAGCAAAGAAGGCCTTCACAAATGCTAAAAAAAATATTTTCTGAAAAACCTTGAGTTCGGGGGCTGAACTTGATGTCATTATCTCACCTAGCCAGATAATCTGTTGCTAGATAAGATTCCCCGGTCAAGCCGTGGAATGACATTTACAGCTCATGAACCGGTGAAAATATGTAGCGAAGCGAAATATTTTCACAAGAAACAAGCTCTGGAGGCAAAATGAAAAAAATTTTTAAAACAGTTGCGATTTTTTCGCTTATGCTTGCAGCCGCAACAAACGTGTCTGCAAAAACTAAAAAGTCAGGACAGGAGACAAAAATAAAAATGGAAAAACTTAAACTTGAATCAAAATGGGACAAAGTATTCCCAGAATCAGACAAGGTTCAGCACAAAAAAGTAACATTTATGAACCACTTTGGAATTACTCTGGCAGCCGACCTGTATACTCCAAAAAACATTTCTAAAAACGAAAAACTAGCAGCCATTGCAGTTTGCGGACCTTTTGGAGCGGTAAAAGAACAGGTTTCCGGCCGTTACGCACAGACAATGGCAGAACGCGGATTTATAGCTATCGCTTTTGACCCTTCATTTACCGGAGAATCAGGCGGACAGCCACGCTACATGAACAGCCCCGACATAAACACAGAAGATTTTCAGGCGGCGGTAGATTTTTTGAGCGTTCAAGAAAACGTTGACAAAAGCAAAATCGGAATAATCGGCATTTGCGGCTGGGGCGGAATGGCGTTAAACACGGCGGCAATCGACACAAGAATAAAGGCAACAGCCGTAATGACAATGTACGACATGAGTCGCATTACAACAAACGGCTACTTTGATGCGGCAGACAACGCCCAGGCAAGAAACCAGGCACGCATCGCATTAAACGAGCAGCGCACACAGGACTATAAAAACCAAACCTACAAACTTGCAGGCGGACTTCCAGACGAGCGACCGGAAAATCCGGAATTTTTTGCACAATACTGGGATTTTTATAAAACGAGTCGCGGCTATCACCCTAGAGGCGTAAATTCAAACGAAGGCTGGGCAGCACAGGCAAGCACTTCACTTTTTAACACAAAACTTTTTGCATTTGCGGACGAAATCGAATCAGCGGTTTTAATTGTCCACGGCGAAAAAGCACATTCACGCTACATGGGAGAAGCAGCCTTTAAACTTCTAAAAGGCGACAACAAAGAACTTATGATAATTCCCGGCGCAACCCACTGCGACCTTTACGACGGCGGAAACGGAAATTTTATTCCGTGGGACAAACT
>CAVJSA010000101.1:2630-3786 GCA_963651875.1 Lachnospiraceae bacterium
GTCTTTTGTTTTTGCAAAAGACATAACGCTAAAGGCTGGCGGAAAAACTTTTGAACTTACGCTTGCAGAAACTTCTCTTGCGCAAAGTTTTATAAAAAGTGTAAGCCAAAAAAACTTAAGGTTTACAGAGTACGGCGGTTTTGAGTTTTATACGACAAACGAACTGCCAGCAGGAACAGACGAAAAATGTTCAGCCTACAAGGCAGGATTTGTTTATTACAACATTCCCTACCGCGCAATTTCAATTGCCTACGCAAATCATAATCTTTCAAATGCCCAGGCAGTTGAACTAGCGGAGTTTAAAGACAAAACCGCTTTGGAAGAACTAAAAAAACTAAAAAGCGGAACAGTTTTTGTTTTTGAGTAAGATTATCGGGTCAAGATGAGGCAATGACACGAGGGACGAGTTCGGCAATAACATGAGAGACGAGCCCGAGAATGACATACCGCAATGTCATTCCCTTGCTTGACAAGGGAATCCCCCTTGACAATAGATTATCGGGTCAAGCCCGACAATGACACGACGGACGAGATTGTCGGGTCAAGTCCGACAATGACAAAAAAATCAACTTCGGCAATGACAAGATAGTCACACCCGATAATGACAAGAGAGACGAATCCGGCAATGACAGAAATGGCAAGTGCGTTAGGGATTGTAGTGGCGCGCGGAGCGCGTTGCGAAACGAAGTGTAGCAATGTAGCCGAATGGCGGAACCACGAAAAGCCCGACGGCGCGAGTTTGCAAAGCAAACTCGTGAAGCAAAACGAAGTTTTGCGACGAACGCCCAGATTATTAAAAAAATTATGAGGAAGTTTTATTATGAGCGAAAACGAAAAACAGGCACAAAAAATCGTGCAGACTGCAGGACGAGTTGCCCTTGGAAACTTTGCTCCAGAATTTGCGCATTTTAACGACGACATTCTTTTTGGCGAAAACTGGAACAACGGCGGCATTGACTTAAAAACACGCTGCATTGTTACGGTTGTGTCGCTGATGTCGCAGGGAATTACCGACAGTTCACTTAACTATCATCTGGAAAACGCAAAAAAGAACGGCGTTTCAAAAAAAGAAATTGCTGCAATCATAACTCACACGGCTTTTTATGCTGGCTGGCCAAAAGCGTGGGCTGTTTTTAACCTTGCAAAAGAAGTCTGG
>CAVJSA010000101.1:3893-6246 GCA_963651875.1 Lachnospiraceae bacterium
AACGACGCATTTGCAAAATATTTTACAGGAAAGTCATTTTTAAAAGCGCTCACAGATGTTAAAGGCGGAGAATTCCCGATTTTTAACGTTACATTTGAGCCTGGCTGCCGGAACAACTGGCACATTCACCACGCGGCAAAAGGCGGCGGACAGGTTTTAATCTGCACGGCAGGTAGCGGCTGGTATCAGGAATGGGGAAAAGAGGCGGTTTCTATGCAGGCTGGGAGCGTTGTCGTAATTCCGGCAAACGTAAAGCACTGGCACGGCGCAAAAAAAGACAGCTGGTTCAGCCACATTACTTTTGAAATTCCAGGCGAGGAAACTTCAAACGAATGGCTAGAAATGGTGAGCGACGAGGAATATGAAAAGGCTGGAAATGCCCAGCGCTAGAGCAGAACTTTTATAGGGAGAATAAAAAATGAAAATAATCTGTTTTATGTATGCTAGTCTTGACGGCAGAATTGACTGTGCAATGACTGAAAAAATCGATCCTGAGGCAAAGGCTTATTACAAACATCTTGCCTCTTTTGGCGATTTTACGCAGATTAACGGAAAAATAACAAACGCAATGCACTACGCAGACAAAGGCATTTTTGAACCAAAAAATTGTTGTGCCTGCGGTGAATCTTTTTACAAGGCAGAAAATGCGGCCGGCTATCAGGTTTGTCTGGACACAAAAGGCACTCTGCTTTGGACTAATAACTGTGTTGGCGGAAAACCTTTGATTGTTGTAACAAGCGAAAAAGCAAGCGTGGAATATCTTGAATATCTTAAACAAAAAGGAATTTCATATATTGCCTGTGGAAAAGAAAAAATCGATTTGAAAAAGGCTGTGGGCATTCTGGAAAATGAATTCGGCGTAAAAAAAGCGGTTATTACCGGCGGCGGACACATAAATGCGTCTTTTTTGGATGCCGGTCTGATTGACGAAGTAGAAATGATGTTTGGTCCTGGAATAGACGGCCGCAAAGGCTGGGCTGCAAGTTTTGACGGCAGAAGTCAGGATAAAAATCCAGTTCTTCTTGAACTTTTATCTGTAGAAAAGTTAGAAAATGGCACAGTGCTTTTACAGTATAGTGTAAAAAAATAAGTTGGAGCGCATTGCTGTTTTCTGACCTTGACTACTGAGTCATTCCTTGTCTTGACTTACCTTGTCATTCCCGCACTTGATGCGGGAATCTGTAGATTATCGGGTCAAGATGAGATAATGACAAAAAAAATCGAGCCCGCAATGACACGAGAGCCAGGTCAGGAAATGACAAAATCACTGTCATTCCGAACTTGTTTCGGAATCTTACTCATAAGAGCCCCTGAAACAAGTTCAGGATGACAGTTAGTCAAGATGAGATAATGACAAGAATGGCACAAGATATCAGGAGAATAAAAAATGAAAAAATCTTTTATCGCAGTTTGTGTTTTGCTTTTTGCAGCATCTATTTGTTTTTCTCAGAATGCAAACAGACAAAACTCTTCGGCTAAACAAAGTGGCAGGCAGACAAAACAAAGCGTTGTCTATTTTACAAGCGATGTTTCTTCGGAAGGTTTAATGAAAGTTTACCGCGCATTAAACCAGAAGGTAAGCGGAAATGTGGGCATTAAGGTAAGTTTTGGAGGGCCGACGGAGCAGGTTTTAGAGCCGGAACTTTTGAGCGGTCTTGTGAAAGCGACTGGCGGAACTATGTTTGACGGCGACGGACTTTCTGGAAACCGATGGACAGCAGAGCAGAATCTTGAACACGCAGCAAAGCACGGTTTTACAAAAATCGGAAAGTGCATAATGGTAAGCGATGACGACTATATAAACCTGCCACTCAAAAATGGGAATCTTTTAAAATACGCTAGAACCGGAAAAGAATTTGCAAATTTTGACACGCTGATTTCTGTTTTTAGAGTGCGCTTACATATGTTGCCTGCTTTTGACGGAAACATTAAAAATATTTCGCTCTGCCTTGCAAACCGAAGCGGAAAATGCATAATCCATTCAGGCGGAACGGACGAAAACCACTACCACAACACTCCGGCCGACGTTTTAGAAAAATCATTCGCAGACGCAGCAAAAGCCGCCCTTGACTATAAATCAAACTGGGCATTTATAAACGTGCTTGACGACATTGCTCCGCAGGACGGCTGCACAGGCGCAAAAAATCTTGGCAAAATCGGGATTATCGCTTCTAACGATATTGTAGCCCTTGAGCAGTGCACACTAGACTTTGTAATCGAAAAAACGTCTGTAAGCGCAGAAACAAAAGCCGAATGGAAAAAAGAACACCGCACCGGCATGGTTGAAGAACTGGAAAAACTCGGTGGCGGAACAAGAAATTACAGGCTGATGGAAGTAAAGTAAGTATTTTGT
>CAVJSA010000102.1:0-6204 GCA_963651875.1 Lachnospiraceae bacterium
CCCGCGTCATTGTAGGGCTTGACCCGACAATCTTGTCAAACTTGTCATTGCCGTGCCACGACACGGCAGTCTATTGTGGAAAGTAGATTCCCTGGTCAAGATGAGGGAATGACGGACAGAACTGTCATTGCCGCGTCCTACCCATGTCATTGTCGTGTTTTCTTTTTTTGTCATTGTCTCACCTTGACCCGATAATCTATCGTGGAAAGGAGATTCCCTGGTCAAGCCAGGGAATGACGGTGAGTCGAGTCGGGGAATGACAGTCACCCAGGTCATTGTCTCACCTTGACCCGACAATCTATTGCTGTAATGACAAAAAATCATAATGTAACTTTTTAGCCCGGATTGGAGGAGCGGCGCGGAGCGACGGTGCGTAGCACTAAAGGCGCGCAAGTCGCCGGAACTCCGCAAAGCCGGCAGAGACTGTTTTAGACAGCGCAGACTCTTTGGCTCCATAAAAAAATAACCCGAGCAATACGATGTTTTGTCGCATTGGCTCGGGTTTTTTGTAAAATTTTTAAAATCTAAAAATCTTTGTTTATTCTTCTTCAGAAACCGGGTTGTTCCAGAAGTCGTAGCCGATTGAGTAGATTCTCTTTCCTGAGAAGTAGTCGGCTGTAAGTTTTACGATAATTCCATTTAACAGCAAGAGTGAAATAATGTTTGGAATTGCCATAAGTCCGTTTACGATATCTGCAATTGTCCATACTGCGCTTACTGTCATGTACGGTCCGACAAAAACTGCAAGAATGTAGAGCCAGCGGTAAACTTTTACAGGAGTCATTCTTCCTTTTGAAAGATATTCAATACAGCGTTCTGAGTAATAGTCCCAGCCGAGAATTGTCGTAAATGCAAAGAGTACGAGACAGAGCATTAAAACGAACGAAATTATTACGCTTGGAATGCGTGGAAGCAATGTCTGGAAAGCTGCGCTTGTAATTTCAAAACCGTGAAGGTTTAATTCTGGACGCCACTGACCGGAAATTACGATTACAAGACCAGTTACTGTACAGATAACAATTGTGTCAAAGAATGTACCTGTCATAGAGATAATTCCCTGCTGAACTGCGTAGTCAACTTTTGCGGCAGAAGCTGCGATTGGGGCTGAACCAAGACCTGCTTCGTTAGAGAAAATTCCGCGTGCAATACCTTTCTGCATTGCAACAATCATTGCTCCAACTGCACCGCCTGCAACTGCTTTAAATCCAAATGCTCCCTGAATAATTTCTTCGAATGCTGTAGTAACTTTTGCAATATTGCATCCTACTGCGAGGACTCCGAAAACAACGTAAATTACAGCCATTGCTGGAACTACAACGCCGGCAACTGTTGAAATTCTCTTTACACCGCCGATTACAACAAGTGCAACGACGATTGCAAGAATAATGGAAGCAACAACAACAACAACTGAATATGTTCCGATTCCTGGAATTGCAACTGTAGAAAGTGCGTTTCCACCGCTTGCAACTTTAGCAAAAGATTCAACTGCTGTAGAAATTGAGTTTACCTGGCTGAATGTTCCGATTCCAAACAAACCTACCATTGTTCCAAAGATTGCAAAAAGAACTGCAAGGAATTTTCCGAGTTTTGGGAATTTTGCGCCAACACCTTTTTCGCATGTATAGAATGGTCCACCAAGAATGTGTCCGTCTTCTTTTTGTTCGCGGAAGTGAATTGCAAGCAGACATTCTGAATATTTTGTTGCCATTCCAACGAGGGCGGCAAACCACATCCAGAACAGGGCTCCCGGGCCTCCGAGGGCGATTGCTGTTGCAACACCTACAATGTTTCCGGTTCCGATTGTAGCTGAGAGGGCAGTACACAATGATTTGAACGAAGAAAGTTCTCCGCCTTCCTTTTTGTCAGATTTGCGGAAAATTGATTTGATCGCAAATTTGAGCTGAGAGAACTGTACGCCTCTCAATCTGATTGTTAAAAAGATGCCTGTTGCAAGAATAAGTATGATGAGAGGAAGTCCCCATACAAATCCATCAATTGCATCTAAAACAGAATTGATTTTTGTGAACACCGATGAAGTCATAGTGTTCTCCTTTAAGGTGAGTTTTTCTGCATAAATTGATTTTGTGAGCAGAAAAAAAATAGAGCCTGCCTTTCTGGCAAGCTCTCTAGAGTGGAACAGTTAGAATAACTCTGTCCTTTATGCCTGAGATATCGGTTCTTATAACCTTAACCCTTCGGCGCCCTGTGCAGGGACTCTCCAGAGAGATGGCTTTGGTACAACGCACCAGCCTTCACAAAATAGAATAGCGTTCTGTTAAGTTTTATACAAGATGCATCGTGTTTTTTGTGCATTTTGCTCCCTTTATTTTGAATTTTGAATAAGTGCACAGCATGCGGCTTTTGTCAGTTTTTCGGCAAAAGGCTGTTTGCACTATTTTTACTGAAACCCGACATTTTTGCTATGTTAAGTCATTTGTCTTTGTGATACACTCCTTGACTTATGAAAGCTATAGAAATGGACATGACTCAAGGTTCGCTCGTAAAAAAGATTTTTGTCTTTAGCGTTCCTCTTGTTATTACAAATATATTGCAGATTATGTTTAACATGACAGATTCTGCCGTTGTTGGTCGTTTTGCAGGTTATCTTCCGCTAGGTGCTGTCGGTTCAACCGGGCAGATGGTGTTTTTCTGTTCTGGAATTTTAATCGGGCTTGGCGGTGGAGTAAACGTTCTTGCTGCAATCTGTGTCGGTCAGAAAAACTATAAAGATTTAGAAGTTACAATCAGGGCTTCTGCCTTTGCCTGTTTTTGCATTGGCATTGCCCTTATGATTTTTGGCTTTGCTTTAGCTCCTTCAGTTCTCCGCCTTTTAAATACAAAAGAAGAACTTTTACACGACGCAATCGTTTATTTTAGAATCTACATGCTCAGCATGCCTTTTATGGCAATGTATTATTTTGGAAATTCAATTTTGAGTGCCCAGGGCGACACCCGTTCTCCGCTGATTTATCTTATCATAGCAGGAATTGTAAACGTAATTCTTGACCTTGTTCTCGTAATTGTCTTTAAGCTTTCTGTTATTGGGGTTGCTGTTGCAACAGTTGCAGCACAGATTGTTTCCTGTTCCCTTACACTGTTAAAAATCTACAGAGTTTTAAGCAAAAATAATTTTGACTTTAAATACCGCCAGATTTCCAGTTACAAGATTACTCAGATTATTAAAATCGGAATTCCTGCCGCCTTGCAGAATGCGATTTTTGCCGTAGCAAATCTGTTTGTTGTTGCAGCAGTAAATTCTTTTGATTCAGCCATGGTTGCCGGAAACACTGCTTCCATGAACGGCGAAAACCTTGTTTATAACATTATGGCAGCCTTTTATACTGCCGGCGCTACCTTTATTGGACAGAATCTTGGGGCGCATAATAAAAAGCGCATTTTAAATTCCTACTTTATAAGTATGGGCTATGCGACAATTTTAGGTTTTGTGCTTGGAATAGTCCTTTATATTTACGGACATGAATTTTTGTCTCTTTTTACGAGTGACGAAACTGTAGTTTCTTATGCCATGCAGAAATTTAAGGTTATGACATTCAGTTTTGGAATTTCTGCCTTTATGGACGGAACAATTGCTGCAAACCGCGGATTAAGAAAAACTTTAATTCCGTCGATTATGGTATTTTTAGGTTCGTGTGTAATGCGCGTTATTTGGGTATTTACGATTTTTGCACACTTCCGCACGGTAGAAAGCCTGTTTCTTTTGTATCCGTTCAGCTGGGCAATAACCGCTGTTTTTGAAATCATATATTTTGTATTTACATATCGCCAGGAAACAAAAGATATGTAACCTCGCGACGTTGTGTCGTGGCAAGAAACTTTGTTTCTTGCGGTCATCTCAGTTTATGCGCCGTCCGTGGCGCAAATGTAAGAAAAATTGTCAGGAGACTTTAATTGAAAAAAGACGACCTGCTTTTAGTAGTTGACATGCAAAACGTTTACAAATGCGGTGGAAAGTGGCAGTGCCTTGATACAGAAGGCGCAGCTCAAAGAATTTTATCAATAATCGACAGTGGAATACAAAACGTAATTTTTACTAGGTTTATTGCAGACGAAAAAACTCCAAAAGGCGTCTGGAACGATTACAACAAAAAATACAGTGACGTTAATTCTGACTCTTATGCAAACGAAATGATAGAAGAATTAAAAGAGCCATTAAAAAAGTTTCCGCTTTATACAAAGTGCGTTTATTCTTCGCTTGCAATTCCCCGGGTTTTACAAGCATGCAAAAAAGCGGGGCGGGTAGTTATATGCGGTGTGGTTGCTGAGTGCTGCGTGCTTTCGACAGTTTTTGCGCTGATTGACGAAGGAATTTACACAGTCTATTTAACCGACGGCGTAAGTGGACTTGATAAGCCAAAAGAAGAAGCCGTAAAACTCACACTTTCCGGGCTTTCGCCCTTGCATGTAAAAATGATGAGCATTCAGGAATATCTGCAGGAATAACCTTTTAACCTACTAAAGTAATAGGAATTACTTGACAAATAACTTTGTTTTAACCTAGTATGTTGATATGTAATTATGCTTTAGAACTGGAGGATACTATGTCGGCAAATCCATTATTTAAGGAATACTCTGCGGACGATTATGTAGAAATTGCAGAACAGACTGCCCGCTGGGTTAAACAGCACGAAAAAAAACAAAAGGTCGGAAAAACCTGGAATCAGAGTCCGGATTCTTCCGAAGATTTTTCTAATTATCCGGTTTTAACAGACAAGTGTCTTTATGGCGGTTCATCTGGGGTTGGCTATTTTTATCTTCGTATGTACGAAGTTACCAGAAAAGAAGAATATTTAGCAGAAGCAAAAGAAGCCGCACAGTGGATTCTTGCAGATTACGAAGGTCCTTCTTTTTATGACACACTTAAAATAAAACACGAAGGCGACCGTCTTGTTCACGTAAAGAATATGGCAGGCTGGGCAGCTGGTTTAATGAACGGACCAACCGGACAGGCAATTTTTATTCTTCAATTATACAAAGCAACAGGCGAAAAAACTTACCTCGATTTTGCGGTAAAGGCAGCAGACGACCTTTTTACTGCAGCAATCAAAGACGAATACGGAATCCATTTTAGCGAACAGCAGGATTTAGTCGGCGACATGAGTTTTATCTTTTTGCTTACAAATATTTTTGATGTAACAAAAGACATCAAATACATTGAACTTGCAAAGGGCATTGGCGATTACGTAATTCACAAGGCAAAACCTGCAAAGAACGGCGGAAAATATTATAACGTGGTAGACCTTTCTTTGATTGATTTTCCAAAAGGTTCAGTCTGGGTAAACTGGGCCCACGGTTCGGCCGGAGTAGGCTTTCTGCTAGCGGCAATCTACAAATACACAAAGGAAGAAAAATATCTTACGGCAGCAAAGGATGCGGCTGCATATCTTGAAGGAATTGCAGTCGGAGACGAAGACGGCGTGTTGATTCCTTACCTCGACAACGAGTTTACAGGCCCTTCTGAGGAATTTTATTATTTAAGCGTATGCCACGGACCTGCCGGAACAGCAAATCTTTTTCACCTTTTGTATAAATTAACAGACGACAAGCATTATCTTGATTTTGCAGTTCGTCTTTCGCGCGGAATTATAAAGGCAGGCGCTCCGGAAGAGTTTAGCCGTGGATACTGGCCAAGCCAGGCATTGTGCTGCGGAACACCGGGAATTTTACAGCATTTTGTTTCTATGTATAAACTTACAGGTTCAAAAGAGTTCCTTGAATATGCACGCAGAACAGCAAGATTTGTAATCGGACAGTCGCACGTTGCAGATGACCCAAAAACAATTTACCGTCCGGTAAGCTACAGAACATGGTATGGCAACTGGTGGAGAACAATTCCGACAGAAGTGCACAGTTATACAGGTCTGTACCTTGGAGCTCCGGGAAACGCCTGGGCACTGCTTTCTCTTTACGGAGCAGAAAAAGGCATAGATTTATTCGAAACAATCGAATTTCAGTATTTTTAATTTTTTTTACTTTTCTGGGCGCATTTTTAGCCTGGCCGAAACTTTCAGCCAGGCTAAAAACCGGGCTATCCGAGGTTCCGGCGTCTAACGCGCCTACAGTGCTGCGCACCCGCTGCGCGGCCTCTACTATCCCTTGCGTAGCAAGGACGTGCGCTTTAGCGCACACGTAAATAACGAGTTTACGAAGTAAACTCGCAGCGTAGCAGTCGTCAGACTGATACGC
>CAVJSA010000103.1:0-6169 GCA_963651875.1 Lachnospiraceae bacterium
GCAAAAACACCGATAAAGAAGGTGAAATATGACACAGTACACAAAAGAATTCAGGAAGCAGGAAGAATGGACAACAAAAGAACAGACGGGCTGTCTTAATCTCATAAAAGAACACGGAAATAAAGCAGACTATGTTCTTTCACATACAGGTTCTATTGATGGAATATCTTGTATTGAACCCAGCGTTGACGATGCTGAATGTCGTGAAGAATTCATGGAAGATACGACTGTAAGGTTCAATACGGAAATTGATTGCTTTATTGAATATAAGAAATGGTTTTTCGGGCATTGGCATAACGATGGGGGCTATGACCACAGAAATGAAAGCAGATATATTCCGCTTTATCATGAGGGTGTTGTAATCTAAAACGCAAAGAGTTACTTGTTAATATTGTTTTTGTGAAATAAAACGCAATTATTTGCTTTTTATATTTTTTTAGAATATGCTTGAATTGAGGATGATTAATATGCAAGAACTTACATCACAGACTATTTTGACTCAATTAGCAGAACGTGTAAAAAGATACAGAATTGATATGAATCTTTCACAGGCTGATTTTTCCCAGAAAGCAGGTATTTCTTTAAGAAGCATTACAAACTTTGAAAGCGGTTCTGACGTAAAATTTTCAAACTTCATTAAAATCCTGAAAGCACTGGAGCTAGCTGACAATCTGGAACTTCTTGTTCCAGATGTCAGTAAGCGTCCTTCTTCATTTTTGGTGAAAGAAAAGCAGAAACAAAGAGTCAGAAAAAGTAGCAGCAAGGAAGAAAACAGCACATTCAGTTGGGGAAATGAAAAATGATAAATACTGCAGAAATTTTTCTTTGGGGTACAAGAATTGCAATAATTCATTTAGATCCAGGCAGTTCTACAGTTGTCTTTGAATATGATAGAAATTTTTTAAAAAGTAACATTCAGGTTTCTCCATTGAAAATGCCGCTTTCAAGTCGATTGTATTCTTTTCCGGCTCTTGATTTTCAGGCCTTTCACGGACTTCCGGGACTTTTAGCCGATTCCCTTCCCGACAAATTTGGTAATGCTGTTATAAACCAATGGCTTGCTTCCTTAGGTAAAAGCGAAAAAGATTTCAATGCTTTAGACAGACTTTGTTATACAGGTAAACGTGGAATGGGAGCTCTGGAATTTCAGCCTGCAACTTCAGATGTTCAAGAGATTGATGAAAATGTAAATGTTTCTGAGATGGTTCAATTTGCATCTGATATTCTTGCAAAAAGGGAATCCGTAATGCTTACTGCTTCTCAAAAACTTTCATATAGTCAGTTGCTTCAGATGGGGACGTCAGCTGGAGGTGCCAGAGCGAAAGCAATTCTTGCATGGAATGAAAAGACAAATGAAATCCGTTCAGGTCAGCTTCTTCTGGATATGGATTTTGATTACTGGCTTATGAAATTTGATGGTGTTCAAAAAAATGGAGACCATGGCCTTGAAGATTATGTTGAATATACATTAATTGAATATGCTTATTATAAAATGGCAGTTGCAGCAGGAATTCAGATGAACGAATGCAGGATTTACTCTGAAAAAAGATGAAAACGGAAAAACTGAAAGAGTTGTTCGTGAAATAGATTTTGTAGTAAATAACGGAAATAACCAGTGCTACATTCAGGCAGTTTTTGAAATGACAGATCCGGAAAAACAGCTTTCAGAATTAAAACCGTTCAGTATCATAAACAATTCTTTTAAGAAGATAGTCATTACCAGAAATGAGCTGATGCCATGGTATGATGAGAATGGTATCTATCATATAGGATTGATTGACTTTCTTTTGAGAAATGAAGCAATTTAGCAGTTTTTTTGAAAAACAGAGTAACTAATATTGAATGAGTTAAAAAATGGCAAACAGTGACGAAATCTTAAAACAATTATTTGAAGAAAAGGGCTTTACACCAAATAATGCCCAGTATGATGCAATTACACATATAAAAGGACCTTTGTTTCTTACAGCAGGTCCAGGTTCTGGAAAAACTCGTGTGCTTCTGTGGAGAACTTTGAATCTTATAGTTTTTCACGATGTATTGCCAAATGAAATCTTTCTTGCAACCTTTACTGAAAAAGCAGCTTTGCAACTAAAAGAAGGACTTCAGGGATTACTTTCGATAGCTTCAAAGTACACTCATAAACCATATGATATTGCTGAAATGTATGTAGGAACATTGCATTCGCTCTGTCAGAAGCTTTTAACAGACCGTCGGTTTACCGAAGGAATGACAAGAAGCCGTCGTCCACTAATCATGGATGAGCTTGATCAGCATTTTTTTGTTGCAAACAGTAAAAACTGGGATGCACTTTTGGAAGCCGGCGGCTTTGATTTATCTAAAAGAACAGATGCATATTATTTGATTAATGAATGGTTTGGAGAACGCAGAGAAAAGGGATCTAAAACAAACACCGTAAAGAACTGCATTTCATTCTTTAATCGTATGAGCGAAGAAGACTTTGCAGATAATGATATAAAACTGGATACAGCATCAGAGGTTGAGTCTGCATTGTTTAAAATGGCTGTTAAATACCGTGAACTTCTTCGTGGTGAATATTCTGACAAAGTAGATTTTTCTTGTTTACAGCAGCGTGCATATTCTTACATTACACAAAACATGTTTTCTGGTTCAGTATTCAAACACGTAATTGTCGATGAATATCAGGACACAAATACAATCCAGAAGAAAATCTACATGCAGCTTGCAAGCGGAAACAAGAATATTTGTGTAGTAGGTGATGATGATCAGGCTCTTTATCGTTTCCGTGGTGCTACTGTAGAAAATCTTGTTGATTTCGAAAATATCTGTGAAAAAGAAATTGGCGTACGTCCAGCAAGAATCGATTTGAATATTAACTATCGTTCTAGAAAACAGATTGTAGATACTTATACAGAATTTATTGATGGAGTTAATTGGTCAAATCCTGATAATCCAAAACAATATTACAGAATTACAGACAAGAATATTGTTGCTCACAGTAAAGATACAAAGACTTCTGTAATTCTTGAATCTGGCAAAAAAGCAGATGTTACAAAGAATATTGTTGAACTGATAAAAAAATTAAAGGAAGCAGGAAAAATTTCTGATTACAATCAGTGTGCTTTACTGTTTCCATCCTTGACATCTGCTGCAGAAAAAGAATTTGAACAGGCTTTCAAAAAAGCAGAAATTCCATTCTATGCACCTCGAGCAAACAACATTTTAAATACAGAAGAATTTCTTGTAGTCTTTGGATTATTTGCAAAAATATTCAAAGTGGAAGCAAATCCAGATAATGCCCGCGGAGAAGGAATGAAGAACTTCCAGTTGTGGCTGCAATCTGCAATTATTAGAGCAGAAAAAGTAATCGATGAAGACAAAAATCTTGAAGAATTCATCATCGAAAAATGGACAGAAATCGAATTTTCAAAACACAATTATCGGCTCATGGCAAATTACTGTGACGAAAAAGGTATTCCATTTACAAACAATGCGTATTCTCAGACAACAAGAGTTCTTGCTTCAGTCCCTAAACTTGGTGAATCAGTAAAAAGAGCTCTTTCAGGTAAAAATTTAAATGAGTTTCTTATAAAGAAGAACAACGAAGGAAAACCATTAACCGTTGGATATGTTTTAAGCCGTGTTACTGCATTGGACTGGACTTTACTCGACTTGTTCTATCAGCTGAATACATTCAATTGGTTTGTTAGAAAATATGATAAGGCCGAAAGAGGGGAAGAAGATTCTGCTCTCTATAATTTTGGAATGATTACTAATTATCTTTCTAAATACATGGAATTAAATTCTCCTATTATTTCCGGAAAGAACTTCCAGGAAAACGCAATGGGAAAGAGTCTTTTTGGCTCTTACATTTATACATTGTATCGGCTCGGCGAAACAGAATACGAAGACGCTGATGATCCGTTCCCTAAAGGTTGTGTTCCGTTTCTTACAGTGCATCAGTCAAAAGGACTTGAATTCTCGGTAGTTATTCTTGCCAGCTGCAGACATAACACAAAACAAGCTCGCCCAATGGATGTGCTTGTTCGAAAAATGCTTGCTGAGCAGAACAGGATCCCAGAAATGCTTGAACCTCTTGATATGATAGATGAATACGATACTATGCGAATGTTCTATGTAGCATTGAGCCGTGCAAAAAATCTTTTAATAATGGCGCAGTTCAAAGGACAGGGACAAAGTACATATCATGCGTTAGATCACTTGTTTAACATGAATCAATATGCAACATGCTCTCAACTTAATGTTGAGAAATTTCCAGAAGATAAAGACAGAAGTGACACAATGGCTCATGTTTACACATATACGGGAGACTATCTCCCATATAAAAACTGCCCAAGAAGTTATATGGCATTCCATAAGTATAATTTTGTTCCTTCAAGAACTCAGACAATGTTCTTCGGAAGTCTTGTTCATCAGAGTATTGAAGATCTTCAGAACTTTATAAACGGAGGAATTAAATAATGGAAAACCAGATGACAGATGATGAAATTGAATTAAAGCTCCGTGATTTCTTTGAAGAAAACTTTCAGTATTTAAAAGACAGTTCAGGACACGCAATCGATGCATATATGAAAGAAAAGGCTTTTCAGCAGGTTTTATACTACTGGAAAAAGAACCGTGCTCTGATTGAACGCATTACAAGAAGTGAAGTAAAATTAAGCCTTCCAGAACAAAAAACACCTAAAGAAAAAATTCCTTATACGCTCGAAGGTGTTGTCGATATTGTTCAGGAAAAAGACGGTGTCTGGCTTTATGATTTAAAAACCCATGACCAGGAACGCATCAAAGCAAATCTTACTCCATATAAAGAGCAGCTTTTTATTTATGCATTTATATGGAAAAATTTGCAGAAAAACCAGCTTGATAATACAGCAATTATTTCGACTCCCCTGCCATACAAACTTGAAAAAGCCATAGAAATTGGCAGGCCAGAATTAATTGACCGTGAAGTTAAGAACTGGGAACCAGTCATCCCAATTGGATACAGCGAAGAAGAAGTTGCAGATATGATTAACAATTTTGGCGAAGTTGTTGAACATATCGAAAACAGTGACTTTGAAGCACCAGATGTAAATACATTGCTTAATGTACCAGATGGAATGAAAAATCCTTTTGCAGTTCATGTATGTCGTAACTGTGACGTGCGCTTTAGTTGTAAGAGTTACGCAGAGTATATGAAAGTCAGCAAAGGTGCTACCAGAAACAATATGTATAAATACATGTGTGCCAGAGCAGAAGATCAGGATGATTTTATAAACGGCAACTTACCGGAAAATTAGGAATAACTTATTAAAAGGAAAGATACATTATGAGCGAACACAATTCATTTATTAAAAGTACACAGCCTGTAGACGAGCGCTTTGAAGCATTAAAGCAACTTTACCCGGAAATTTTTAGTGACGGAAAAATCAATCTGGATGCATTTAAGGATGTAACACATACAACGGATTTACCAGAAGGACAGGACAAAACACCAGGATACTACGGACTTTACTGGCCAGGAAAACGTGCCGCCAAACAGCTTGCCCGTAAACAAGCGGAAGGAACTCTTGAACCACTACCAGGTGACGGTGTAAATGAAGACACAACGCATAACATTTATATTGAAGGGGACAACCTTGAAGTTCTGCGTATCTTAAAACAGAGCTACAAAGGACGTGTAAAAATGATTTACATTGATCCTCCTTATAACACAGGTAACGATTTTATTTATCCTGATAACTTTAAGATGCCTGTCGAAGAATATCTTAAGATAACGGGACAGGTCGATGAAAGCGGAAAAGCACTTTCGTCTAATATGAAAAGTAATGGTGCATTCCATACAAACTGGCTCAATATGATATATCCTCGTCTGCAGCTTGCAAGAGAACTGCTTACAGAAGATGGAGTAATTTTTATTTCTATTGATGATAATGAACAGGCAAACCTTAAATTGCTTTGTGATGATGTTTTTGGGGAAGAGAATTTCATCACAAGTTTAGTATGGGAAAAAAAGAAAAAAGGTGCCTTTTTGAGTAAACATTATATTAATATGAAAGAATATATTTTAGTTTACTCAAAAGAAAATGATTATTTTGGCGGCTTAGTTGGTGAAATTAATACTAATTCTGAAACTTATCCTTGCATAAAAACAACAAATGCGAGGGGAGTAAGAATTCTTCATAAAGGA
>CAVJSA010000104.1:0-3848 GCA_963651875.1 Lachnospiraceae bacterium
TCGCTTTACAGTCAGCTTCCGCTTGAAGTTCAGATGGAAAAATAAATGTTAGAAATCATTCAGCGTGAGGCGGTTTATCTTTGGTATTACTTTGATATTCAGTTGCGCCAGATTTTTTTGTACTGGGGAATCGGAATGTTGATTGGCTCTGCGGTGTCGGTTTTTGCAAAAAACTATATTCACAGGACGGCTGAAATTCTTGGAGAAAAAGTTCCTGGAATCGCGGGAATTGTTTTTGCTTCTGTTTTGGGAATCGCAAGTCCGCTTTGCATGTACGGGACAATTCCAATCTGCGCGGCTTTTTCGCGCAAGGGAATAAAAGATGACTTTCTTGCTTCTTTTATGATGAGCTCGATTCTTTTAAATCCGCAGCTGATTATTTACTCGGCTGCTCTCGGGCGGACAATGCTTTTTGTGCGTATTGCAGGCTGCTTTTTTATGGGAATTGTCGCTGGCATTTTAGTCCGTGGCTTTTACGGAAGAAGAGAAGAAAAGTCTTATTTTGATTTTTCCTCTTTTGACGAGCCGCACAACCACGACACAGACGCGAATATTTTTATTCGCTTTATAAAAAATCTCGGGCGCAACATAAAAGCGACTGCTCCGATGTTTTTGCTTGGAATTGTGCTTTCTGCACTTTTTCAGCGTTATGTTCCGGCGGATGCGATGGCGAAAGTTTTTGGAAAAGGAAATGAGGCATTCGGCGTGCTTATGGCGGCGACTGTAGGAGTTCCGCTTTACGTTTGCGGCGGTGGCACGATTCCTCTTTTGCAGCAATGGCTTAGCGAAGGAATGAGCCGGGGAAGTGCGCTGTCTTTTATGCTTACCGGGCCTTCCACAAAAATCACGAATCTTGGCGCGCTTAAAATTGCGCTCGGAGCAAAGCATTTTGTCTTCTATATGGCATACGTGATTTTGTTTTCGTTTTTGACAGGATTTGTTGTGAACCTTGTTTTATAGAAAGGCTGGAATAAAAAAATCGTCATAAAACGGAGTCTTTAGGGAGAAATAATATGGCTGAAGAAATTCTCGAAAAGTTTGAAAATCTTAAAAATTATCTTCGTTCGCTTAAAAGCGTTATGATCGCTTTTTCCAGCGGAGTGGATTCAACATTTTTGCTGAAAGTGGCGCACGATGTTCTAGGAGAAAATGCGGTCGCTGTTACTGCGAAGTCATGCAGCTTTCCAAAGCGAGAAGCTGACGAGGCGGAATTGTTCTGCAAAAAAGAAGGAATCCGCCACTTTATAGTGGAGTCAGAAGAACTTGATATTCCGGAATTCCGCCACAATCCAAATAACCGCTGCTATCTTTGCAAAAAAGCGCTTTTTTCAAAAATCATTTCGCTTGCACAGGAAAATAAAATCGCTTTTGTGTGCGAGGGAAGCAACATGGACGACAACGGCGATTACCGTCCCGGCTTAAAGGTTGTCTCTGAACTTGGCGTAAAAAGTCCTCTGCGTCAGTGCAGTTTGTACAAGGAAGAAATCCGCGAGCTCTCAAAAGAACTGAATCTTTCGACCTGGAAAAAACAGTCGTTCGCGTGCCTTTCTTCACGCTTTCCTTACGGAGAAGAAATCAGCGAAAAAAAACTTTTGATGGTGGACAAGGCGGAGCAGTTTCTTCTTGATAAAGGATTCGGTCAACTTAGGGTAAGGCTGCACGGCGAAAATCTTGCAAGAATTGAAGTTTTCCCAGCGGAAATGGAAAAGGCTTTTTTGCTCCGGGAAGAAATTGTTGGCGCATTCAAGAGCTTTGGATTTTTGTATGTTTCGCTTGACTTGCAGGGCTACAGAACTGGCTCGATGAACGAGGTTTTAAAATGAAAGATTCTTTTTATGACTTGGGATTTGCAAAGCTCGACACAGGACGCAAAGAGCGGACTGGATTCAGCGAAGTTGTTTTTTGCCAGGGAAAGGACGACGCGTTTTTAAAAGAGATTTTTTTTAAACTTTTTGAAGCGAACGGCGAAGTTCTTGGAACTCGTGCTACTCAATCGCAATTTGAGCTTGTAAAGAAAATTCTTCCGCAGGCGACTTACGACAGAGTTTCGAGAATCATAAAAGTTCAGGGCGAAAAGAAAAATCTTGTTGGAAACATTGCAGTCTGCACGGCCGGTACTGCGGACATTAGCGTTGCAGAAGAGGCTGCCCAGACTGCCGAATTTTTTGGTTCTAAGGTTGAGCGCATTTTTGATGTCGGCGTTGCCGGACTCCACAGGCTTCTTTCCCAGACTGAAAAACTTGAAAAGGCAAATGTTGTTGTTGCGGTTGCAGGAATGGAAGGCGCACTTGCAAGCGTTGTTGGCGGCTTGGTGAGCGTTCCTGTGATTGCTGTTCCTACTTCTGTTGGTTACGGCGCAAATCTTGGAGGCGTTTCTGCTCTTTTGTCGATGATAAATTCCTGTGCAAACGGAATCAGCGTTGTAAACATTGATAACGGCTACGGTGCGGGCTACATTGCAAGTCAAATAAATCGTCTGACAGTCGGGGCAAGCGAAAAAACAGGCAGGTAGAAAATGAAAAGTTTGTATCTTGAATGTAACTACGGAATTTCTGGCGACATGGCGGTTGCGGCTTTGCTTGATGCAGGCGCGGACGGAGCGGTTCTAAAAGAAGCGTTGGCGAGCATTCCGGCTAAAGGATTTAAAACTGAAATAAAGCGCGTCGAAAAAAACGGCATTTCCTGCCTGGACTTCAACGTTATTTTGGATGCAGAGCACGAAAACCACGACCACGACATGGACTATCTTTTTGGACATGAGCACGCACAACACAATCACGATGATTTTAATAACGGCGAGAACCACGGACATTGCCACGAGCATTGCGAAAATTCGCATGAACATATTCACGCTGAGAGCGGAGAGCATCATTCCCATGAGCATCGGAATCTGCACGATGTTCTTGAAATTATCGACAAGACAAAAATGACACAAAACGCGCGGAATCTTGCGTATAAAATTTTCGAGATAATCGCTCAGGCGGAAAGCAAGGCTCATTCAAAGCCAGTTGAGCAGGTGCATTTTCACGAAGTCGGCGCGATTGATTCGATTGTTGACGTGATTGCGCTTGCCGTCTGCTTTGACAGCCTTAATGTAGAAAAAGTCTTTGTTCCTTTTTTGTGCGAAGGAAGCGGAACTGTGAGATGTCAGCATGGAATCTTGCCTGTTCCGGTTCCGGCGGTTATGAATATCGTTCAGGATTTTTCTATTCCTTTGAGGCTAATTGCCGATCGGGGAGAATTTGTTACTCCGACAGGTGCTGCTTTTGTGGCTGCGGTTGCAACAGATTTTTGCTTGCCGAAAAATTTTGTGCTTAAACAGAACGGAGTGGGGGCAGGAAAACGGGATTACGGCGTGGCGAACATTGTACGCGCAATGCTGATTGAGACGACTGAAAAAGTTAATTCTGAAAATCAGATTTCTTCTGTCCTGCACGACAAAATCATAAAACTTGAAACGAATATCGACGACTCAACTGGCGAGGTTTTGGGCTTTGTGATGGAAGCACTTTTTGCTTCGGGCGCGCTCGACGTTCAATATCTTCCGTGCTTTATGAAAAAGAACCGCCCGGCGTGGCTTTTGGTTGTGCTTTGCAGAGTTGAAGACGTGGCAAAAATGGAAAAAATTATTTTTACGCACACAACGACGATTGGAATCAGAAGGACGCAAATGGAGCGAACTTGTCTTGAGCGCTCGGCGTGTTCTGTAGAAGTTTTTGGAGAAAGTGCTGAAATAAAGGTTGTGGACGTGTACGGCGAAAAACGTTTTTACCCGGAATACGAAAGCGTTTCGCGGATTGCACGGAAGACAAAAAAGCCGTTCGGCACAGTTTACGAAAAAATACTGG
>CAVJSA010000104.1:4716-6049 GCA_963651875.1 Lachnospiraceae bacterium
TTTTTACAACAATGCTCAGCTTTTGGGCGGCGGCGATAATGTGGAGCGTTGACGGAATCGCGAATGTTGCGGGAGGAGAGGTGTTCTTTGACCTAAGCAAACAGGACGCTCTTCTCGGCGTGATTGTCGCCTTGTGCGGATGCGCTCTTTTTGCAGTTCTTTCGTTGAGAAATAAAAAAAATCAAAAGGAAAAATAAAAAATTATGGAATATCCAAAAGGCTATGTTTTTGAACTGATGGACAAGGGTGACCCGACCGACTGCCGCGAGCCTTATTTTAAGGAAGCCTCTGCCGAAATGATTCGTGCGCGTACGCTTTGTGCAAAGGCGAATGCAGTTCTTCCCGACAATCCCGAATATGTAAAATATCTTGAAGAGCTTTTCGGCCGCAAACTGGACGATGTTCGGTTTCTCACTCCTTTTGTCTGCGACTTTGGAAACCGCGTAAAATTCGGCAAGGGCGTTTTTATCAACCATTCGGCGATTTTGAGCGCGAGCGAAAGAAGTGAGCAACTGGCTGAAAAAATAATTTTTTTTATAGTGGGCGTTACCTGCCGTCCGGCAGGTCGGGCGTTCCAGCCTTCGCTATCCGCTCATTCTTCCGCGGCCCTTCGTTCCGCTCCAGAACTAAAGGGCTTCCATGCCCTAACGCAGAAAAATGAGCAAAAATCCAAGCAGAATCATTTTAGAAAAAATATGCTACAATAACAAAAAAAATGGAGCAAAAAATGAAGCTTTTGATTGTAATCGATATGCAGAATGATTTTATAGACGGCGCGCTTGGAACTAGTGAAGCTGTTAAAATAGTGTCGAATGTTGCAGAAAAAATCCAGGAATACCGCAAATCCGGCGGAACTGTTGTGTTTACCCGAGATACGCATCAAAAAAATTATCTGCAGACCCAGGAAGGAAAAAATCTTCCTGTTGTTCACTGCGTGGAAGGTTCGGAGGGCTGGCAGATTTCTGAAAAATTAGAAATTGCCGGCTCAAAGATTTTTAACAAGCCGACTTTTGGTTCAGTGGAACTTGCAGAATATGTCTCTTCTTTAAAAAATCTTGAAAAAGTGGAGCTTGTCGGACTTTGCACAGACATCTGCGTAATTTCAAACGCGCTTCTTCTTAAGGCAAAACTCCCGGAACTTCCGATTTGCGTAGATTCAGCTTGTTGCGCCGGCGTTACTCCGGAAAGCCACCAAAACGCATTGAACGCAATGAAAATGTGCCAGATTGAAATTTTGTAGTTTGTTACAGGGCAGTTTTTTTTAATTTTGTTTAGTCGGTCATTGCTGTGCACTCACTCCTGCGATGTTTGTGTAGCAAACTCATTTTGTAAT
>CAVJSA010000105.1:0-5946 GCA_963651875.1 Lachnospiraceae bacterium
AAAAGCATAAGGAAAAAAACAAAAATATGGGTTTTAAAATTCCGGAAAAGACTGTTTTTCATTAATTTATTCTAACAGATTGCAAAATAAATGTCTTAATGTCTTCCCCAGTCGTTCTCTGTCATTCCCGCACTTGCTTCCCTTGTCATTCCCTTGCTTGACAAGGGAATCTCCTGTCTAAGTAGATTGTCGGGTCAAGCCCGACAATGACAAAAGCACTGTCATTCCCTCACTTGCTTCCCCTGTCATTCCCTTGCTTGACAAGGGAATCTCTTATCTAAGTAGATTGTCGGGTCAAGGTGAGACAATGACACGGAAGAGACGCGACAATGACAGTCTTGCCTAGATTGCCGTGTCGTGGCACGACAATGACACTTTTGCCTAAATTGCCGGAATGAGTACACTACAATGACACGGGAGGGACTCGATAATGACAAAAACACTGTCCTTGTCGGGGTATGTGCACTGCAATGACAGTGAGCCAGTGGTCTTGTCGAGTTCCCACCATTCGCCCAGGTTTCCTTAAAAATTCTGTAATATTGCACAGGTTTTGAATTTTTCTTTGTAAAATAATAAAATTGAATATAGGGATTTATTTCTTTATAATTATTTTTTAAAAGACAAAGGCGTTTTTCTGACTTTTTATGGCATTTTTGAACGCCTTGCTGGAGTTCTGCTATGTACATGGAATCAGAAGTTATCGACTACGTTAACGAAGAAGACGTAAAATTTATTCGCCTTGCATATTTTGATCTTACCGGAAAACAACGCAATGTTTCCATTATGGCAGGAGAACTGCCGCGCGCCTTTGAAGAAGGAATTTCTTTCGACGCTTCTGCAATTCCCGGCTTTCAGGATTCAAACGCTTCGGATTTATTTTTGCATCCGGATCCTTCAACACTTTCTTTAATTCCGTGGAGACCTTCGACAGGCAAGGTTGTACGCATGTTCTGCGACATTAAATATCCGGACGGAACTCCTTACGAAAAAGACTGCCGCTACATTTTAAAACAGGCAGTAAAAAAAGCAAAAGACGAATACGGTCTTGAATTTAAATTTGGCACAGAATTTGAATTCTACCTCTTTAAGCTGGATGAAAACGGCCGCAACACAAAAATTCCATTTGATAACGCCGGCTACATGGACATTGCCCCGGAAGATAAGGGCGAAAATATCCGCCGCGAAATCGACTTTACACTCGAACAGATGGGCATTACTCCAGAATACAGCCACCACGAAGAAGGCCCGGGCCAGAACGAAATTGACTTCCGCGCTTCTGACGCACAGTCGGCAGCCGACAACGCCGCAACCTTTAAATGGATTGTACGCACAAAGGCGGCTTCTAACGGTTTGTATGCAGATTTTTCTCCAAAGCCACTTGCAGTTTATCCAGGCAACGGAATGCACATAAATATTTCTACAAACAAAGACGATAAAATGACAGCCATTATGGGCGGAATTCTTTCGCACTTAGCAGAAATTACTTACTACTTAAACCCAACGGAAGAATCTTATTCCCGCATTGGACAGTCAAAAGCTCCAAAGTTTATCTGCTGGGGAAAACAAAACCGTTCATGCGCAATCCGCGTTCCTTCAAAACATGCAGATTCAAGAATCCAGATTCGTTCTTCTGACAGCGAATGCAACATTTTTATTGCCTTTACACTTTTAATTTATGCCGCCCTCGACGGAATCGACAATAATTTAACTCCAGGCACTCCAATCGAAGAAAATCTCTTTCAGTCTTACAAAGAAGACAGCAAAGACTACGCAGAGCGCACAAAAAATTACAAGACAATTCCGCTTACTTTAAGCGAAGCACGCCGCATTGCAGAAAGCAGCAGTTTTGTAAAAAAATACATTAACTTTTAATTAAGAACGGGGATTTTTTATGGCATCAGATACCCACAGCGTCCTCGTTGTGACAAAAGACATAAAAACTTCAACTCTCATAAGCGCAATGCTGATACCGCCGTTGTTTGATGTAATTCTGGCGGAAGACTTTAACGAAGCCCGACGCCTTTGCGCAGAGCGTGTTTTTAATATTGTAATTGTTGATTTTACAGACGGCGAAGGCACAGATTTTGCAATTGATATTTCAACTTACATGAGCACAATTCTTTTGCTTTCCCCGACACAGTTTTTTGACCAGATAAGCTACAAGGTTGAACCATACGGAATTTTAACGATTACGTCGCCATTTGATCAGTTCTATTTTTACAACATGATAAAAATTGCGATTGCAGTTCAATACAAGGTGCAGGTTCTTTCGAGCCAGACAATAAAACTAAAAGAAAAAATGGAAGAAATCCGCCTTGTAAACCGTGCAAAAATGCTTTTAATGCAAAACCAGACAATGTCCGAGCAGGAAGCCCACAGATTTTTAGAAAAACAGGCAATGGACCGCAGCATGAAGCGCATTGCCGTAGCAAACGAAATAATAAAACAGTACAGCTAGTTTTTTCCGGGCAAAAGGCACAGTCTCCGGTGTTCCGCCCTTCGCTAGGCGCTCATTAACGGCGTTCGCCGTTAACTACGGGGCTCCATACCGGCGCATTCAATTAACTGTAAAACTTCTTCTTTGTGGATCGGCGTGTTTTTTTCGTAGGCCAGACGGTTTTCTTCTATTTCTTTAAAAGTCCACAGGCGGCCTTTGTTCATTCCCGGGCACTCTCTGGCACAGTCCTGCCAGCTTTCTTTACTTTCTACCATCCAGCTCCAGAACGGCCAGGTTGAACACTGAACCGGGCGCGCTTCGTAACAGGAACAGCCGCTTTGCCACAAAATGCAGTCATAGTTTTTTTGTTCTTTTAATGCAAGAACCTGAGTTCCGTAGTAATAATTTGCCCAGCGGCAGTATTGGTCTACAAAATCTTTTACAGACATTTTTTTGTAATTGCACAGGGCAAGCAAATCGCGCTTAGAAAGATAGACAAAGCCCGGCGAGTGTCCGCAGCAAAATGAGCAGCGCTGACAGCCAAAATGCAGGCCGTCTTTGTAAAAAGGTTCTTTTGTTGTATCTGGATTATTTTGTAATGATTGTTCTGACATGGCACAAACTGTAGCACAAATTTAAAAATATTGCGCTACGGTAAAACCTACGCCGGATTGTAAGGGCGCGCAAAGCGCGTTCCAAAACGGCCTGCCGTTTTGGAATGGAGGCAAAAGCCGTAACCCTGCAAAGCCGGATTATCAGTCCACATTTAGCGCCTTAAAATGCATGTTTTTTTGTAAGTGCAATTCCGTCCAAAAACTATTCTTCAGGACGTTCTACCAAAAGCCCGTCAATCGCGAGGCTCAAACTTGCTTTAATGTCGTCGGTCTCTGCGTTGTGCAAAACTGACATTTTAAAAACTGATTCAACAATGAGCCCAAAAATTAAATCGTTTGCTGCCTTTACGCTAAACTTTCTGAACTCTCCGTTTTTTTGACCACGAACAATAATCATGCTCAAAAGGTGTGTTATACGGATTGTCCGGCGGCGCACTCTCTCATAAACATCGTCGCCAGTTTTATAAAGCCCCGTAAGATAAGGCACGAGAATTTCAAAAAGAGTTTTATTTTCTACACAGGCATCGATTGCATCCGAAGTAATTCGTCTGAGACAACTTTCTGCAGTAATTGAATGATCTTTTATGATTTTTAAAAATTTTACTTCCAGGTCGGAAGAAAGCTGCTTTATGCTAAAGTTAAAAATTTCGTGCTTGCTACTAAAATAAATGTAAAGAGTTGTGCGGGTAATTCCACAGGCGTCGGCAATTTTCTGGAACGTAACATCTTCGTAACCGTCACGGCAAAAAAGTTCCATTGCTTTTGCGAGAATTTCCCTTTTACGTTTTTCGTGTTCAACAACTATTGCCATTAAAAGTATTCCTTTCCTGTTTTTGTCTTTTCGTTACGTTCGCGCCCTTTTTTTGCATTGTTTTTTATGCTAAAAGATGAAGAACGCGTTTTGTGTGTTTTTTCTTTTTCTGTTCCGTTGTAAATATAAAAAGTTGTGTCCAGATTGCCGGATTTTATGCTTTTTAAGACAGATGCATAACGGTCGACATTTTCCTGAAATTCTTTATGTGCCGTAATTACGCCAATCTGCCAGCCTTTAAAATCTGTAAATAAAGTCTTCATGCTTGAATAAAGTTCTGCTGCCTGAGCTTCATCTCCAAGACGCTCGCCATAAGGAGGGTTGCAGATAATCATTCCGTTGTCGTAAGGCGCTTCTATATCTTTAAAATCGCTTACCTGAAAATCCGGCCGCCACAAATGAGAGTCGATTCCGATTGACTTAAGTGCGCGGCCTGCCATAACGCAGGCATGTTCTGCATTTACGCGCGCGCGTTCAACTGCAGATGGGTCAATGTCTGTGCCTGTAATGCGCACTTCTACATCTGTGCGGATTTTTGCAGTTTCTGCTTTTTTTATTTCGAGGGCTCTTTCTTTGTTAAAAATCGGAAGGTTTTCTAATGCAAAACGGCGGCCAAGTCCTGGCGCAACATTAAATGCGTAAAGGCTTGCTTCGATTGGTAAAGTTCCAGAACCGCAGAACGGATCGTGTAAAGGAATTTTGCGCTTCCACATCATCATCTGCAACAGAACGGCTGCTGTAGTTTCGCGCAAAGGAGCAACGCCACCGTCTGTTCTGTAGCCACGCTTGTGCAACGGCAGTCCACTCAAATCAAGAAGGATAAGAGCTTCGTTATTGTCGAGGTAAACGCGAACGTCGCTCTGTTCACCACTTTCTGGCAAAGAAGACATATTCCATTTGTCGCCGAGTTTTTTGTAAATTGCTTTTTGAACCATTCCCTGCACGGAATGTTCAGAATTTAACTTTGAACGAAAACTGCGGACTTTATCTACTGTAACTTTTGTATCTTTCTTAAAAAAATCCTGCCAGTTAACACTGTAAACGCCGTCAAAAAGCTGATCAAAATCTTCGGCGCGGTAACGAGCCATTAAAAGATAAACGCGGTCGGCTGTACGCAGGCACAGATTTGCCCTGAAAAGCGCGTCGTCGTCGCCTTCAAAAAAAACACGTCCAGGGGCATTGCCCGAAAGTTTATAACCAAGAAGTTTTATTTCGTTTCCTAAAATTTTTTCTGCGCCTACGGCACACAATGCAACTAAAGTATTCATTAACTTGACAATTTAACACAAAATGTCATTTTGCTCAACAAGTAGGGGGATTGCAGATTGAAGGCTGTAAAAAAAATTGCCAGGCTATATTTTTAGCCTGGATATAAAATTATTCAGTTTTTTGTCAAAAGTTGTTACATCTTCATTTTTTACAGAAGCATAAGAAGCTAATATACAGTCAACAAAATCTAACTTAGTTCTAGCATAAAAAAACAAAGATTCTTTTAGCAGATCTTCATCGGCAACTTCAAAATACTTGAATGATTTTGAAAGCAAATTAGCAATTTCTTCTCTAGGCACTTTATAAACTTTTTGCAATACAAAAACAACTTCGGCTATTACTTCATTTGGCGCAAAACATTCATTGTTTTCTATAATGGTTTTAGCCTGATTAGCCAGCTGTTCATTATCATTTAATATACTTCGAAGGATTATATTTGCATCAATTATCATTAAAACTCCGGTATTTATCTGAAACAGCATCTGCCCATGCAGATTTTTCTTTTTCGACTAAATCTGGATTTGCATATTTATGTAATGCGCCAAAAAAATCAGAAGAATCCGAACTTTTTGCTTTTTTTACATTTCCTTTTTTTGAAGCAAGAAATGACGCAAAATCATACAATTGCTTTTGAGCTTCTAATGTTAAGGAATTGTATAAAGTTAATAACTGTTCACCCATTTTTGCCTCCATAATTCTCTTAGAATATATATTGACTATAGCAATATTTTTAAGATTTTTCCATGATTTTAAAATTCCCTGAACTGACCCCCAAAAATAGGACACCCACGGAGGTGTTAAAATGGGGAAAAATC
>CAVJSA010000106.1:0-5772 GCA_963651875.1 Lachnospiraceae bacterium
GGAATGACAGAAAAAAGCGAGTGCGGAAATGACAGTTAAAAGGGTGTCATTGCCGGACTTGATCCGGCAATCTATTATCATTACCCAGACATCCATAAAAAAAATGGACTTCTAACATTAGAAGCCCATTTTTTATTCTTTAAACAATATAAAACCTATTCATCCAGCTTTGTCTTAAACTGCGGGTCAATCGCATTGATATTGTTAACCATCAGAATCGGCTGACGGGTTGCATCGAGAGCATCTCTCCACAAAGCACCTTCCGGATCAACAAAATTACGTTTCATCGTTACCATTTTTATTGGCAGGTGAACATATTTATTGTTTACAAGGCCGACAACCATCTTTGTTTTTCCAGCCATTGCCGCATGAGCCGCATAACTTCCAAGTCGTTCACAATAAATTGAGTCATTTGCCGTAGTTACAGAAGAACGAATCTGGTAGCTTGGATCAACATACTTAAGGTTTATATGGATATTCTTACTCTTAAAATATTCTGTAATCTTGTCGCGCAGATAAATACCAATGTCGGCAAGTTTTTTATTTCCGCTGGCATCAGTTTCGTTTGTAGTTGCAAGCAGATTCTGACCGGCACCTTCGGCAACAACAATTACACAATGGTGTCTTTCCAGAATTCTCTTTTCGAGATGTTCGAGGAATCCGTTTGGCCCATTCAATTCAAAAGGAACTTCCGGAATAAGACAGAAATTTGTTTCGTGGCTTGCAATCGCAGTTGCAGTTGCAATAAAGCCAGATTCACGGCCCATAAGTTTTACAAGCCCGATTCCATTAATCTGGCTGAATGCTTCCATATGAATAGAAGAAACAGCTTCTGTTGCCCTTTCTACCGCAGTTTCAAAACCAAAGGAACGGTCAATAAACAAAAGATCGTTATCTACAGTTTTTGGAATTCCAATAACCGCAACCTTTAAACCACGGCGTTCAATTTCGTTTGCAATATCAAGTGCACCGCGCTGAGTTCCGTCTCCACCAATAATAAACAGCATATTCATATTGAGGGATTCAATCGCATCAACAATATCACTCGTACGGTTTCCGCCACCACGGCTTGTTCCCAAAAAAGAACCGCCGATTTTGTGAATATCATCAACACTCTGTGGCGTTAAATCTATTGTGTCAAAACCACTTTCTGGGAAAAATCCCTTAAAACCAAATCTAAAACCGCGTATTTTTTTTACACCATAACGATAGTAAAGACAGCGAACAACAGCACGAATTACATCGTTCAATCCCGGGCAAAGACCACCACAAGTACAAATTCCTGCATTTACATGAGCAGGATTAAAATAAATATATTCGCGAGGACCTGCTTTCTGCATCAGATTTCCGGAATTTATGCCATCTTCTTTTGGCGAATCTTCAAAAACATTTACAGAATAGCGCACCGAAGAAGTGTCTTTTACATAATTTGCGCGAAATTCACCGTGTTTTGTAGAAAGTTCAATTGGAGAATGAACCCTGCAAGGACCAAGCTGCTCAATCGTAAAATCGTATTCCTGTGCCATAAAAAAAATCCCCCATCATTTAAGATAAAAACAAACGAATTCTATATTTTTTGACTTTTTTTTTCAAATAAAACTGTATTTATTAACTTGTTTTTGGACGTTCTTTTTCAGACAAATTTTTTTGCAAAAAAGCTTTGCATTAACATTTTCTCTTGTTTCCGGCCACTTTGGGTTCGCTATCCGCTCATCGTCCTCGACCTGAAGGTCTGCGGTCGACTGCCGCCCGACGTGTCCGGCGTAGCATTGGTCGGATTTTAGAGATTTTTGTTTAAAATATCACTTTTTTTTATAAGTTTTTTTCTTTCAAAAGAAGTCAAATATCGCATTTATTCAAATATTGCCCTTAATTTTTTTTACTTTTTCTATATAATTAAAATATTCTAAATGACATTGATAGAATGGATTTTTCCTGAAATCAACGTTAAATAGAAAAAACGAATGTTTTATAAAATGAACCACACACTTAAAAAGGAGGCTTTTAAATGAAAAAGTTAGTTGGTTTTCTTACTGCATGTCTTATGCTCTCTACAGTAGCATTTGCTGAAGGCTATTTTAGCGCAGAGGATCTCGAAAAAGGTACAATCACAGAGGATCAGGCTCTCGAAGATGGTTTTGTTCTTCATGCAAACAGCGAAAAATACATGAACATCTCTAAAAAACCAATGCACAAAGCTGCTAATGGTGAAGAATTCAATATGGCTCTTCAGCTTCAGGGCTCAGGAAACGCAACTGCTCGTTCAGTTTCTTTCCCTGCAAAAGCTGGCGAAACAATCACAGTTTGGGGCAACTCAACTTCTAAAACAGATATGAGACAGATTGTTGTAGTTGGACCAGACGGAAAAACTGTAAAAGAACTTCCAATGGACGTTGACGGCGAAGCTGGAACACCTGCTTCAGAAGGTTCTGTAAAAGTTAGCGTTGATGGAACTTACACAGTATTTTCTAAAAAATCAGGAATCAACATCTACAAAATCAACGTTGGAAAGTAAATAAAAAAAGATTCTGCCTTGTAAATAATAATTTTTAAGGCAGACCTTTAGTTAAATCCCTAACGTAAAAAAAAGCGCAGCTTTCTGTCAAAACATGGGGAGCCTGCGCTTTTTGTTTATAGGCTACAATGTTTTGCATTGCAAGACATCAATTAAATATTTAAGAGGCAGGAATAAAATGAAAAAACTTATTTCTCTTGGAATTATTGCAGCCCTCGCCTTTTCTGGATTTGCTCAATCACGTCCAGACTGGTCAAGCGTTGCAGCTCCAAAAATCACCTCTGTAGAGCTTTCTGAAGGAAATCCAAACGAAATTTCCGTAAAATTCAACGCTCCAACAGATACAAAAACAGCAGACAAAGGCTATGTCGAAATGACCGGACCTTTCGGAAGTCCAGTAAAAAACACATTCGGCAAAGCTCGTCGCGCAGACAAACATTCAGAATTTACTCCGGAATTTTCTGGAAAGTATACATTTACTGTTTATACACAGCGCAACAACGAATCAACTGCAAAAGCTTCTGATTCAGTTTCTTTCGACTTCAGTCTTCCGCTTTTAAAGCCAGTTGTAAATATTCTTAACATTGGCAACGGAACACTTTCTTTAACATGGGATGCTGTCGTAGAAGCTGACGGTTATGTAGTTTCTTATACAGATTCAAATGGAAAAGTAAAAGAACTTGCAAAGACAACTTCACTTTCTGCAGAAATCAAAGGTCTTAAAGCCGGCGATTACAGCGACGTTATCGTTTATGCAACCCGCGGTTCAGAAAAAGTTCCTTCTTTAACAATTCACAAACTTATTCGTGCAGAAAAAGAACGCGTATGGACATTCACAGAATTTGGAACTTCAACAAATCCAGCACGCAACCGCTACGAACTTCTCGATCCAAACGATCTTAAAGTTACACTTTATTCCTGCACTTATGACGAAAACACAGGCAACATCATCGAAAAGGGCGGAAAGTTTGAAAGCTACTTTGACGGAATTTCGTTCTACTACACAGTAATCGATCCTAAAAAAGAAAACTTTGAACTTACAGCAACAGTTCACGTTGACTACCACAACCCAATGGCAGACGGCCAGGAAGGCTTTGGCGTTCTTGCACTCGACCGTCTTGGTGTAGAAGGTCAGCCATTGATGATTGCTTACAACAACTCGGCTGGTGTAATTACACGCAAATTTACAACACACGTTAACGGTGCTAAAAAAGAAATCAAAAACGGTATCGGTGCACGCTTTGTAAGCGGTCTTACAGACGAAATTATTGCTCTTGGCGACGAAGGAATTAAATCTCATGCAACAAGCAAGTCAGATGCATTCTCTTACGATCAGGGCTCAGACGCAATCAAGACAGGCGATACATACCGCGTAACACTCAAAAAAGACAACACTGGTTACCACGCAATCTACAAACGTGCAATTCCTTCTGAAGACACAAAAGAAGAATTCATTATGTACGATAACGAGAATGTAAAACTCACACAGCTCGACAAAGATCACATCTATGTTGGTTTTGCCGTAGCTCGTGGATGTAATGCAACATTCTCAGACGTTGTTCTCAACATTACAGATCCTAAAAAAGATCCTCCAGCTCAGGAAGAACCACCAGAGTTAGTTCCTCTTTCTACAACAATCGACTGTCCGACAACATGGTACAATCAGAAATATCCATTCGCATTTACAACAAATGCAAACGGAACAATCCACGTAGAAACAACTTCCGGCAAAGTTCTTATCAAGGGAGACAAAATTACTGTTCCAGAAGGAAAGGTTTTTGCTGACTATAAAAAGACAATTAAAATCAGCAAGGATTTAACAGACCTTCTTGTAACATTCGACCCAGAAGACAACTGGCGCCCGGCTCCTAAAAAAGTAATCGCACAGTTCAACGCAGAAGACAACGATTACGAAATGAACTACAAGCCTGTAACTTACACACATTCAATCATTTCTAAAACTTACAAGGGCAAAGTTCTTTATGTTTCTCCAAATGCAAACGCATTCGGCTCAGGAACAAGCGAAGATCCACTCGACCTTGGTTCAGCAGTTGCATACTGTCAGCCAGGCCAGAAAATCATCTTAAAAGCAGGAACTTACTACCCAGGAAGCAGCCTCGAAATTGAACGTGGCAACGACGGTACTGCAAAAGCAAGAAAATACCTTATTGCAGAAGCTGGAACCCGCCCGATTATCGACTTCTCTAAATCAAAGGCAAAAGTAACAGCCGTAAACCTTTACGGAAGCTACTGGACACTCGAAGGTTTTGACATTACTGGCACTCCAGGCGACGTAAAAGCCCTCCAGGTTGCAGGAAACTACAACGAAATCAGAATGGTAGACACTTACCTTAATGGTGATACAGGTATTCAGATTTCCGGACGTTCTTCAGAAACTTTTGACAAATGGCCACACGACAACTTAATCTACGGCTGTGAATCATTCGGCAACTGCGACCCTGCACAGAACAATGCAGACGGATTTGCTTCTAAACTTACAACAGGAAACAACAACGTATTCCGCAACTGTGTAGCACACCACAACGTTGACGACGGCTGGGACTTCTACTCAAAAGTAGAAACTGGTGCAATCGGTGCAGCCTTAATCGAAAACTGTATTACTTACGCAAACGGTACAAAACTCGACGGAACTGGCAACGGTGACGGAAACGGCTTTAAGCTTGGTGGCGACGGAATTGCAATCAAACACATTCTCCGCAACTCAATTTCTTGGGGCAACGGTGTAAACGGTGTTACATGTAACTCTAACCCAGCATTGATTCTCGACAGAGTAACAGTTTACGGCAGTGGAAACTACAACGTTTCTCTCTACGGAAAAGGCAAAGCAGCTGCAAGTCCTCGTATTTTCGTAGCAGACGGTGTACTTTCTGTAAATGGTGGCGCAGGCGACAACTTTGACGCTTCTAACGATCCAGACCTCGCAAAACGTCTTGCTTCATCAACAAACTACTTCTTTAACGGTGCAAAAACACTCAATGCAGATGCACAGGAATTAGACAAAACTGTTTTTGTTGACAGCGACATTTCTAAATGGGCAAACGGATTTAACGCAGACGGTTCATTCAACCGCATTCCACGTAACGAAAATGGTCAGTTCGAAATCGGCGACCTTTTCAAGTTGACAGACGCAGCTCCAGCAGGAGTTGGTGCAGATTACAACTATCGCAGCAAGAATGCTAATGCAAAATAAGTTTGTTCTTTTGGGGCTTACCCGCTAACGCGGGTCGGGTCATTGA
>CAVJSA010000107.1:0-5754 GCA_963651875.1 Lachnospiraceae bacterium
CTGTCATTCCCGTATTTGAATTATCTTGTCATTTCCGCGCTTGACGCGGGAATCTTTTTTACAACAGATTGCCGGGTCAAGTACTGCAATGACAAGGCCTTATTGTCATTCCCGCACTTGAATTATCCTGTCATTCCCGCATCTTGACCGGGGAATCTGCTTTATGAGGATAGATTGCCGTGTCGTGGCACGGCAATGACACAGCGGGGATTGTCGGGTCAAGGTGAGACAATGACATGGGACGCCCGACAATGACACACCCACTGTCATTCCCGCACTTGAATTAGCCTGTCATTCCCACACTCGATGCGGGAATCTTTTTTTATACATTGCCTTTACTTTTGTGTCACTGAAAAAAAAAGGGGCGGAAATCATTGACATTTTGTTTCTATTTGTAGTAACATCAAAAACGTAATTACTGGAGGCCTGGTATGAAATCGATAAAAAAAGCAGTTTACGCAGTTACAGCACTTGGAATGGTTTTTGGACTCATGTCATGTTCAAAAAAGGCAGACAATTCTTCTAAAAAAGTAAAAATCGGTATTGCAAAGATTGTTCAGCACGTTGCCCTTGACGAAGTTGAACAGGGCGTAATTGATTATTTAAAAGATAACGGAATCGACGCCGAGTACGACCTAGAAAACGCAAACGGAGACGTAAACACAGCTTCTCAGATTGCATTAAAGTACAAAGAAGAAAAAGTTGACGTTGCAGTAGGAATTGCTACTCCTGTTGCAGTTGCCCTTGCAAATACCTTAAAAGATATTCCAGTTGTATTTGGAACAATTACAGATCCTGTTGGAGCAGGTTTGGTTTCTTCTCTTGAACACGGCGAAGGAAATGTAACCGGTATGAGCGACGCTATTCCGACAGAACAGCACATTGCAATGTTTAAGGAAATTGCCGGCATTAAAACACTCGGCTACATTTATACTTCAAGCGAAGCAAATTCAGTTTCTTCACTTGAACTTGTAAAAAGCGCTTGCGAAAAACTCGGACTTGCACTTGTAACTCAGTCAATTACAAATTCCAGCGAAGTAAAACAGGCAGCAGAAACAATCGTTGACAGAGTTGACGGCATTTATCTTACAACAGACAACACAGTATTCAGTGCACTGGCAAGCCTTGTTCAGATTTTTGAAAAAGCTAAAAAGCCGATTTTCTCTGGAGACGTGACTGGAGCAATGGCAGGCGGTTGTGTAATTGCTTCTGGATTTAACTATTACAAGGCAGGCCGCGCAACTGGCGAAATGGTTCAGCAGATTCTCAATGGCAAAAAGCCGGCAGAACTTCCTGTTCGCTTTATGACTGAACCTTCAGACTTTGACCTTTTGTTTGACCTTGACGCAGCTAAAAACTGTGGAATTACAATTCCTGCAAAATATCTCGAGTCTGCCGACATGATTTTTGAAAACGGTCAGCTTTCTAAAAAATAATTTTACTTTGAACAGGCTCATAAAACTATAAAAAAAGATGAGCCTTCCTAAAAAAACTGTTGTCGGGTGGCTCTATTCGCCCTGCAACAGATTTTTAAGAGTCTGGCTTACATTAAGTTCTTCTAAAATCGCGAGCCCTGCGGTTTTGTTTTTGCTTTCTGTTTTACAAGAATTTTCTTTTTTTACGGCGCGGATCATAAGGTTTTTTGGAGTTCCGCTGTCATCAATAAATTCAAGCATCTGCACTTTATAACCTTTTTCTTCTAAAAGTTCACCACGCACACAATCCGTAACAAGGGCAGCAAACCTTTCTTTTATTAAGCCGTATTTTAAAAGCGGGGCAAACGCAGAATCTTCTTTTACCGATGATTTTTTTAACTGCAGATTCAATTCGTGCTGACAACATGGAACCGACAAAATTGCCATTGCACCTTTTTTTACAGCGTAGTTCAGCGCGTAGTCAGTTGCCGTGTCGCAGGCGTGGAGTGTAATTATAATGTCCGGTTTTTTATCTTCCCCAAACTGAGCAATATCGCCGACCGCAAACGTCAAATTTTTGAGAGACAGTTCTTCTGCAATTTTTGAACAATATTCAATTACATCTTTTTTTAAGTCCAGCCCAAAAATCTGGCATTCAAGACCTAGAATTTCTGTCAGATAATATTGAACTGCAAACGTTAAATAGCTTTTTCCAGAACCAAAATCAACAATACTCAAAGGCTGACCGTTTTTTAATGGCAGAATTTCTTCCAGGGTGTCGCGCAGAATTTCAAGAAAACGGTTTATCTGCCTGAATTTATCGTATTTTGCAGAAATTACCTTGCCTTCTGCCGTCATTATTCCAAGACGCACCAAAAAAGGAACAGGCGAACCTTCGCAAAGAATATAATTTTTTTTGCGGTTAAAAGAATTTTCTGTAAAAAGATTTTTATAATTTTTATCTGGGCGTCCATTGCAAACCGTTCCGTTTTGCAATGCCGCGTCTTCCGCACTGCGCCGTCTTGCGCGGCTTATCCCTCCGCTTTGCTCCGGGACGGCTTGCGCCGGTGCTACAACCGCTGACGCATTCTGTAATTTTTTTACAATTTTAGAAACTTCATTCTTTTTGTTTGCAAGTAAAGTGATTTCTTCGCAGTCAGTTCGTTCAACACAGTTTTTAAAACATCGCGGAACATTTTCTTCAATAAATTTTAAAGCTTCGCTGGCAGACATTTTTTTATGAAAAACCTGCTGTTTTGTGTAAAGCTCTGCCAGATAAAGGTCAGCAGCCGAAGAAGATAATTTTATTTTTATGCGGATAAAGTCGTTGCCCAAAAAAAGGGCAACGTTTTTAGAAGGTTTAGAAAGAGTTGCAGATAAAAGCATGCGCTAATTCTACAGATTTTTCGTTAATTTTGCACGTAAGGTTTTAGTAGGTAACTTCGCCGTCGTGTGCGAGGATTGTCGAAGAATTAACATTCTGCAGGGCTGCGATTTTCTGTAAAAGCTGAGAATCTTCATTTGTGCGGATTTCGACAACCATGTTTATTTTGTTGTTAGAAAAAGCACGGCTTTTTACAGTGTAATATTTGCAGTAGTCTTTTATTAAATTCATTATTTCATTTTCAAGTTCGTAACCGTTTCCGCTTACCATTAAAAGTTTTGGAGCTTTTGCCACAGGAATTTTATCAAAAACAAAAAGTGCAACAGTCAAAACAAAGGCAAGAACGCACGAAATCTGGGCAAGACCTGCTCCGCAGATTATACCGGTAGAAATTGACCAGAACAGAAAAACCAAATCCATCGGATCTTTTATTGCAGTTCTAAAACGAACAATAGAAAGAGCACCAACCATACCAAGCGAAATTACAACGCTCGACTGAATCGTCAGAATAACTCCGGCTGTAATCAAAACCAAAGCCGGCAGGGCAATATTAAAAGATTTTGAATAAAAAGTTCTTCTTGTTAAAATTCTATAAGCAAAGAAAATATAGAGCGAAAAAAAAGCAGCAATCAGAAAAACTACAAGAATATTTTCTGGAGTTGCGTCATATCTTGTAAAACCCTGAATAAAAGATTTCTTAAAAATGTCCTTAAATCCCATAATTTTCCTCTTTTTAAAATTAAAAATTTTGTATTAGTGACAGCATTTTATAAAAAGTTCGGTGAAACACCCCGTAAATCAAATTTTCTGCACAGATAATATTTAGAAAACGACGTCCATCTTAATGTTCCCATCTGACAGATTTCGTTTATAAAATCCGGCAAAAGTTCATCAAATTTTACTTCTACCATATTAGAGCCGTCTGGAAAAACCGGTCTAAAAGCTGCTCCTTCGTCAAAAAAAGAAGCAATATCGCTGGAACTTCTTAAATTTCTGTCAAAAGTTATACGGACGTTCCCGTCTTCATAAATAAAAGGTTCCCGCTCGTATGCAACTATAACAACCGGTTTTAATGCCCTGAACTGCATCTGCGAAATCAGTTTTTTTAACAGATACGGAGTTTCTGCATTAAACTCAGGAATTTTTCCAGCCATAATTTCTTCAACCGTTTTTAAAGAAATCGGGCACGAAGTTTTTAAGCACATTCCGTGTTCTTTCTGCTTTAGTTCAAGAGAAATTCTTTCTTTTGAACAGTTATAAATCCTGATCCGGAATTTTTCTCTTGGATCTGTTCCGTCTTCGTTCTCTAAAAAACAGGTGTTAAAGATGTCGTCAAAATAAATACTGCGAATTGCATATTCACCAGAAGGACCTGCGTGTTTGTCATGAAAAAGCACAGTTTCTACCCGGCTTTTTAAGGCAGAGAGCACAATTTCTGGAGAAACATATTTAAATTCGTGTCGGTATTTTGCCATATCTTTTTTTAGTTACCGAACAATCGGTAACTAGTCGCATATTCTACAGTATTTCATTTTTTACTTCAAGATTTATTAACACTTTTTTAATATTTGCATCTTTTAACTGTTTTTTGCAGGAGTCTGTTTGTACTACATTTACCAAAGCTCGACATTTTGGATAATTCACTTTTTAAATTGCAAATTTTTAAGTTTCTGCTATAGAATAAACTTCTATGTTTGATTCTGCATCAAGAGGCCGACGCCTTGTAATATTTTTTATTCTCTTAGTTTCTTCTATTACTTTTTTTATTTTTTCAAGCATCAACCAGATTACAGAGCAACGCTGCAAGGCACTTGGCTTACCGATTTTAAAAATCACGACAAGTAAAAACAAAAATATTACAAAAAAGGACGATTACCTTTCTGCAACCTACGAAATGGGAGAATATTTCGGCAAATGCAGAATCCGCGGACACGGAAACACAACCTGGACAACTCGCGAACTTTATAAAAGACCATATCTTTTAACACTCGACGATTGCGCACCGCTCGGCGGACTTACAAGTGGAAAAAAGTGGATTTTAATGGCAAATATGGCGGACAAGGCAATTCTTCGAAATTATTATGCAGAGCATCTTGCTAAAAAAGTTTTTGACAATCAAAAATGGTATCCGCAATCAACCTTTATCAGCCTTTTTGTAAACGGAAAATATTATGGACTTTACGGCTTAACAGAAAAAGTTGATATGGCAAACGGCCGTCTCCTCGATGTTTGCGGACCGGGTTCATTTCTTGCCTGCGTAAATTCAAGAATGGACAAAGATTATAATTTTATAACCGACCGTGGAGTAAAATTTTCAATCCGTTCACCTCAGGCTTCCCAGGACACTTACATGCAGTGGCAGAAAATCATTCAAACAATGGAAGACATAATTTATAGTGCAAACGACAGCGATTTTACCTGGGACGAATCTCAACTCGGCAAATATATCGACTTAAATTCCTTTATCGACTGGTTTTTAATCAATGATTTTTCAAAGAATCACGATGCAAATTTTATGGCTTCGTGTTTTATGTACTATAATACAGTTGATTCCAAACTTTACATGGGCCCAGCCTGGGATTTTGATCTTGCGTTCGGCAATATTTCGTGGGACGGCTGCGAACAACCGGACGGGTTCTGGGTTTCCACCAATGGCTGGTATCAAAAATTAATGACACTTTCTGCATTTAAGACAGCTTTAAAAAAACGTTGGACAGAGCAAAAAGCCGAACTCCTTTCTTCGATGCAGTGGCTTACTTCTCAGGCAGATTTTTATAAAAAAGCAATAGAAACAAACTATAAAGCCTGGCCTTCTTTAGGACGCAGACAGTGGCCGCATACAAAGGGCTGGCAAAAACGCAAAACTTACGCTCAGGAATTTGCCTATCTTACAACCTGGCTTCAGGAACGTTACAACTGGTACGACAAAGCAATAAACGAGCTGTAGATTTTTTT
>CAVJSA010000108.1:0-5556 GCA_963651875.1 Lachnospiraceae bacterium
TCGGCTCTCTTTTGTGCTTTGACAAAATCATAAACACAGGCAGCGAAAGCCCCCTTGTTTTTATTCCGCTTTTTCCGCCATTAGAAACGCCACTTTATATAGTCTGGAAAAAAACAATGCAGCTCACCGCCCCGGCAAAAAAACTGATGGAACGGTTCAGGTTTTTGGTTTTGTGATGAGGGAGAGGTCTTTTACAATAGATTGCCGGATCAAGTCCGGCAATGCCCCGTAGTGTCATTCACAGTGCGACACACTGTCATTCCCGCACTTGATGCGGGAATCTCTTTTACTCATTCCTCGTCTTCTCGGAACTTTTTGTAAAGCTCGTCAATAAAGATTCCCATGATTTCTTTCTTTAAATCCTGATTTTTTAAAAGCAGGTAGAAAAACTTTTTTGTGTCGGTGCTTCCCTGGGCAAGGGCGTTGTCTAAGTGGTCGTAATAGGCGGCTGTAAAGTCTTCGCGGCTGTTGTGCAGGGTGCTTTCTTTTAGGTCGGTGTCTTTTTCGAGAATGTCTTTTACGCCATCTGTTCCGTTAATCTAGTTCATTTTTCGGATAATCTGGGAAAGTTTTTCTTGTGTGTTTTCCGCGCAAACAGGCACAGTAGGGGCGGGGCTTTTTACCGCGGGATTCGCCTCGATTTTTGGTTTAGAAATTTCTTTTTCTTTTTTTGATTAAAGGTGTCGATTTGGATTTTATTTTTAAGGTCAAACCCTTTTCCGTCTTTAAAAAATGGAATAAGCCAGCTAAAAAAAAGATAAAGCTTGTGCATTTGCGTGCTTTGCAGTGGAACCGCTTGGGCCAAAAAACTGTAATATTTTACATAGTGCTTTATTTTAGTCTTTATGTCTCTTTGACTGTCGTCATCATACTGTTCGATTTTGATTTTTACCTTGTTCAGTTTTGAAGAAACAAGAGCCTGCACGTTTTTCTTTTTGAGCGTTTTTTCGATTGCTTCGTCAATATCATTAAAATCAAGCACATTGTAAGTGCTGAGATCTGTTTCAACTTCTTTAAGAGATTCTAGCGAAACTGGATTTTCTAGAATTGTGCGCGAATAATAAGGCTCAAACGACGCTTTTATTTCTTCTATCGTGTTTGAAAAATCGACTATGTAAGTGTGGTTGTCGTAAGGCGGGCAGATTCTGTTAAGGAAAAATTTGGAGAGAAATTATATAAAATTAAATTTCCTCTTAAAATCTTCCGACAAGTAAAAAGAGGAATAACAAATGTCGGAAAAAATATGGTCAAAAGAATTTTTGGAATATGAGGATTTTATTGCAAGCCACCCGAATTACAAAGGTCTTCCAATAGAAAAAGGCAACGGCGGAAAATGGAATTGGGTGACGACAAAACAAACTGAAATCGGACGACAGCGGATTGAATGGGCAAAACAAAAAGGGTGCGAACTTGGAGTTGATGAAACATCAGACGGTTTCTATGCAAAAGTAATGCTTGAAATTCACCCTACAAAAGAAAAACCTTGTCAAATCTGCGGAAAAACGATGTCGCTTTACTATCTTTATCCGAACGCAAATCTTGAAAAGGCAATAAAAAATGAATTTAAGTATGAAGTCGGAAGATATGAATCAATCCGCGATGTTTGCAAAAACTTAAAAAGCAAAGGCGCTGATGAAAAATCGCTTATAAATTTTCTTGCTAAAAAATGCGGATTGGAAGATGAATACGATGACTTGGAAACTTTAATCTGCCACTGTGAAATGCGATGCCGCGCAGGTGATTCAAAAATGCTTGGTCCCGGCTCAATGTCAAATTTCCCTGACAGATATGACGGATTCCACACTTACAACCGCTGCTGCCGCGCAAAAGAAGATACAGGCAGACACGCGGACAACCTTAAAACATACAGCCGCGACCGCCGCGCTTATGAATATTTTTCGGACGGCAACATTCAGGCTGCAAACCGATTTATGAAGTCAAAGTATTTTGACGGAAAATCCGCCGACCATATAATTCCAGTTTCTCTTGGTGGCGTTCACGATTCACACTATTTGCAAGTTATGCCGAGCGGCGATAATTCTTCAAAGCGCGACAGGCTTGTAAAAGACGACATTTTAAAAGCGATAGAAATTGAAAAATCAACGAATACAAACGCAGTTTCTTGGTTTGTCCTTGACTTATGGACTTTCATAAAATCCAATGCGGCAAAACTGAATGACAGGAATCTTGAGCTGTTTCGCAATGCAATGAAACAGAATATGAATGATTTTTTGAATGTCATCTACGAAATCAAAAATCTTGGAGATGTTGGAACTGATTTTATAACTGAAAAACTGATTGAATCGAAGCGTAAATATTTTGAGTGTGACTATGATTTTAATGCGGACGGCTCTTACACGGAAAAAGAACGGCACATCACCGAGAGAGCGTCAGAAGAATTTGAAAGAATCGCCCGCCTTACCTTTGAATCCATTGAAGAATATCACGAAAAGGAAAACAGAAATTTAAAGCCCGATTTTACGTCTGCGGAAAAATCAAAAATCGATGAAATCTGCAAAAGCGTAAAGTCACGAAATTTCGACAATGCGTTTTCTCTTCTTGAAAGTCTGATGAAAGAAATTCAAAAAAGAGAAATTAACGCAATTAAAAATCAAATAGCATAGGCTGCTTTACATTATTTTTTGCTATATGCTTTATAAAAACAGGGTAACTCATTTCTCCGCGTAAAGTTTTTACAAAGTCGCTTTCTTCGCTTGCGTTGTATAAAACTTCCTCGCCGCACGGAATGTTCTCCAAGTCGGCGATTGCCTGAAAAGCGGTTGTCTTTGCGTTGTCGCTTTCGGTATTCGGCTCTGGGAAAAGTTCAGACGGTGAATAAGGCAAATCCTTTTTTGCGCAGATTATGATTACTCTCTTCCTTTTTTGAGGAACGCCGAAGTCGCTCGCATTTAAAAGTTTTCCCAAACAGTTGTAGCCGAGTTCAGAAAATAGCGTAAGAATTTCTTTGTATGTGTTTCCGTTTTCGTAGCTTAAAAGCCCTTCCACATTTTCAAACACGACGATTTTTGGAGAAACATCTTTTACAATATCAACAAAGTCTCGGAAAAGCCGGTTTCGCGGGTCGTCGCTTGAACGGAAACCAGCCATAGAAAATCCCTGGCACGGCGGTCCTCCGCAAATAATTTCCGCTCCGCCGTTTTTTGCAGTTGTTATGATTTCTTCCTTTATTTTTGAATCTGTGATGTCGCCGCAAAGGACAGGAATTTTCTCATTGTTGATTGCAAGCGTTGTGCAGGCGGATTCTTCAATGTCTGTCGCCAAAAGGGATGTCATTCCTGCGTTCTTGAATCCGCAGGTCATTCCGCCCGCGCCGCAGAACAAGTCAATCGTCTTTTTGCAATGGGAAACTTCAATGATTTTTGACGCAATCTGATATGCCAAAAGCGGAGGCACGGCGTTTCCCACCTGCTTTAAAAGCTGCGTTTTGTTTCCGTAAAAATAATAGTCATCGGGAAAACTTTGGATTCTTGCCGCTTCGCGAACGCTTATAACTCGGTTGAAATGCGGATGAACATAAGTTCCGTTTCCCGGGCGGTTAAAATATGTCGTGATTGTGTAGGCTGGCTTTGAGTAGTCAATTCTGCCGTAAAGCGTTGTGCGTCCGCCGTTTTTCGCAATGCGCTCAAGCCGCTTTGATTTTTTTACAACAGAAAGCGGAATGTTTTTCCAGTTTCCGCCCTGCGGCACATCTTTTATCATTTCAATGTCAAGTTCGCTCAGTTTGAAAGTCGTGTGGTTCAAAACCTTGTTGTTTGAAAGCAAATACTCTTTTTCCTCGCGACCTTTTTTAATTGCGTTTTGAAGATGAATGTTTTTTGAAGAAGAATTTTTTTCTATCGCAAAAGAATCGTTCACAAGAGTTTCTATTGTTAATAGAAGATTCTCATCGTAACTTTCAAGATATTCGCCTACAAGCGAATCAATTATCTTTATATGCGGAGAGTTTACAGGAACAGGAAATTCGTCAATCTCATAATTATTGATGTGGTTATTGCTGCTTGAAAGTTTAAAATACCAGTCGATAAGCGGAGAGTTGAAAACTGCAAGCAGAAAATTCAAAGTTACAGGCGCGTTTTCTTCAAGCGCGATAAAGTTGCACGAATTCGCAAGCGCAAGATTTTCTGAACACGGAGAAAAAGAAACTCTGCGCGACTTGTTTTTGTTCACAATCTGCTGGCAGATAATTCTTTTGCCTTTGATGAAATCTTTTTTTGCGGTGCTTTCAACAAAATCGGGCAAAACATACTCCTGTATTTCCTCTGTATGCGTTTTGTAAAAGTCAATGTGGCGACCGCGTACAAGGCTGTATTCCGTTTTTTCCGTTGTGATGAATTTTTTGTTAAGAGTTACGTCAAGTTCGCCGCGAAGATTCTTTATGTATGGCAAATCCTTGACTTTCGGAAATGAATTCAACGCCTTTAGTTTTTCATAGTCCTCTTTATCCAGTGCCAAAATGTTCCAGTCGTCAGAAATCTGCTTTATATCAGAAAGCGCAATTTCGGAATTTGCCTTTGGAAAATGATAAAAGTCTTTGTACATTGCGATTTTGCCTGTCGATGACGACTTGTCAATCAAGACAGCGCACAAACTTTGCTGAGCGTCAATAACATCCGCTCCTTCCGGAATTACTTTTATTGAAATGACTTTGCCGGTTTTTAAAATATGCTTTCGAAGGTCAGCACAATTTTTGTCTGAAAGAATTGACGATGGAATCAGAAGATTTAGAAAAGCATTTTTGTCCGCATAATTGTCTATGATTTCTTCTGTGAAAAGTTTGTAAAAATTAATGATTCCATCTGCGGAATATTTTAAATGCTCCTGCGAAAGTTCCTTTATTTTTGCGTAAATTTTAGCGTCGCGGTCATAATTTTCTTTTGAATCATAATGCTTTGTTTCAGCCTTAAAATTCTTGTACGGCGGATTTGTTATTATGATGTCAGCGTTTTTCAGATTCGGGAAAACTTGCGAAAGCGGAATGTAAAACGGATTTTCATCTGTAACGTCAAAGAGAAGAGAACCGCCTATGTGCGATGAAAAATATTCTTCTGAAAGTTCTCTTTCAAAAAATTCTTTGCAGAGTTCAAAAAGATGTTTTTTATAAAAATCAGCGGCGTTCTTGTTTGAGTCGCAGTAGTAGATGTTGTTTATAAGTTCTGAAATCTCTGCTTTTGAAAATCCGATTTCAGAAAGATTATACAGATAAGCAAAGATAAAATTTCCCGCGCCTCCGCACGGTTCGAGAAATATTTTTTTGCAGAGTTCTTCCTTACCGTATTTTCTGCGGAACTGTTCGATTAAGTCCGCCGTCATTGCCAAAGCCATCTGAAAGCCTGTGTAATAACTGCCGGTCTGCTTTTTGTACCCTTGCGAAAGCGAGTTTTCAAACTGCTTGCAGGATTCCGTTAAGTTCTGCCAAAATTGTTCTTTCCCACCCATAAGAATAGTTTAGCATAAAAGGAGTTGTGAGACAAGATTTTAGAGACAAATTTGTTAAAAAATCTTTCCATCGAAAAAAAAGTAAAGTTAGCTTTAGGG
>CAVJSA010000109.1:0-5554 GCA_963651875.1 Lachnospiraceae bacterium
GATGTTCTTGGTTCAGCTGGACACGCTTTAGACTAGACCTAAGAAAAACAGACGGCGACTTTTACTTAAAGTCGCCGTTTTTTTTTGCGCAAGAAAACCTGCAGATTATCGGGACAAGATGAAATAATAACCTTAAAATTAACAATAACACTACCGTCTGCTATCTGTGCCACGGATGGCACGCAGGGACTGTTGCCCGCAAGAAATGCGTAGCATTTGTTGCCTGACAGGATGTCAGTAGCAAACTCTTTTATTTACTGTGCGCATCCTGCGCACGCCCTTGCTTACGCAAGGGATGCCTGCGTGTCAACAAAGTTGCCACGCTGAGAGTTTGTTTCACAAACTCTTTATTTGACTGTGCGCATCCTGCGCACGCCCCTTGCTTGCGCAAGGGATAGGAAGGGGGCGCGGAGCGCAAACAAACGCGCAGCGTTTGGTCGGAGGCGAAAGCCGTAGCCCTGGATAGCCCGGTCTGCCGTTTTACGGCAGATGCGCCCAAAAGAAGAAAAAAAACTAATTTTTAAAACATGCAGATAAATTGATTTTTGAACGCCACAAACAAAGAATTGCAAAAATAACAGAAGTACAAAGCCAGTAAACAAAGAAAAAATCAAAATAGCAGAGAGACAAAATCAGAACCGGAATGAGCACCTCTGCCAGGATAAAAACGACAGAAAGAACACATTTTGGAGAACGAGCTGTTAGATAATTGAAAAAGTCAGAAAGTTCACGATTTACGGCAAAAAGCATTAATAAAAACAGAACCGGAAAAATAAAAAGCATAAACAAAGAAGAACGCGCATTGCCTGTAAAAAGCTTAAACGGAAGATAAACGCTATAAAAGGGAAGCATAAAATACAAAAAGTTTTCTATTTTAAAGCGACTCTCATCTTTTGCCCAAAGAATAAAAATTATAAAAAACAAAAACGGAATCAAAATAAAAAAGCAAAACTGCAAAATGGAAAAAATTACAAAATTGAGTTCTTGGTAAACAGGAATAAAAACGCAGAATTCAAAGACAGTGCTGATCAGGGCACCGAAAAGACAACCGGCTAAGGCAACTAAAAAACGATCTTTTAAATATTGAATTCCATACGATTTGTAGTCAAAAAATGCATAAAAAAAGCTTACAACCGGAAAAAGCAAGAATAAAAACAAATACATAATAAGAAAAATAGCAAAAAAAACAGGCTAATTCAATGATTTTTACCTGCAAGCTGAAGAATCATTCACTAGACAGTGTGTTTTATTTTTGATAGTATGTTAGGACTTATTAAAAGTAGGTGTTTTGAAAACACTAGGAGGAACGTTGGCAGACGTAAAAGGTTTAAGAATCAACGAACAGATTCGCGTTCGTGAAGTTCGTTTAATTGATGGTGAAGGTGAAAAGAGCGAAGTAAAAATTATCTCCACTCGAGATGCACTGGAATTAGCAAAAGAGAGAAATCTCGACCTTGTTGAAGTGTCACCAAACGCAAATCCGCCGGTTTGCAAAATTCTTAACTTTGGTAAGTATCGGTACGAGCAGGAAAAAAGACTCCGTGATTCCCGCAAGAACCAGAAAGCCCTTAAGAATAAGGAAATCCGTATGCAACCAAAAATTGGTGCGGGCGACCTTGATACTAAGGCAAAGCACATTCAGGAGTTCCTTGATGAAGGTGATAAAGTAAAGGTTACGATTCGTTTCCGCGGTCGTGAACTTGCACACACTGAACTTGGATTTGACGTCCTGAAAGAAGTAGAAAAAAGACTTCGTGAAGGTTCGTATGTAATTGAAAAGGCACCAGCAATGGAAGGCCGTTTTATGTCGATGACCTTAAATTCGAAAGTCAAGTAAAGGAATGAGGTAAAGAAAATGCCTAAGATGAAGACAAAGAAAGCTTCAGCTAAGAGATTCTCTCTTACTGGAACTGGCAAAGTAAAGTACAAGAAAATGAATCTTCGTCATATTTTGACAAAGAAATCATCAAAACGTAAGATGCACTTGCGTGCTTCTGGAATTCTTTCTGAAGATTCAGCAGCAAGAATCCGCAAACAGCAGCTTCCATACGGCTAATAGCCACTAACTTAGGAGAATAAAATGTCTAGAGCAATAGATGGTACAAAACGCAATAATCGCCGTGCAAAAATCCTTAAGCTCGCTAGTGGCTTTACAGGACGTCGCGGAACAAACTACAAGGCAGCAAAAGACGCTGTAGTAAAGGCTCTTCGCCATGCATACGTTGACCGCCGTGACCGCAAAGGTGACTTCCGCCAGTTATGGATTGCACGTATTAACGCTGCAGTTCGTGATGAAGGACTTTCTTACTCACGCTTTATCGACGGTCTTAACAAGGCTGGTGTTACATTGAACCGCAAGGCTCTTTCTAACATGGCTATCGAAGATCCAGCAGCTTTCAAGGCTGTAGTTGAAGTAGCTAAAAAAGCTCTCAACAAATAATTTTACGGAGACGTAAAAAATGATTTCACTCGATCAAGTTTTGATTCTGGAAGAAAAAGTTGAAAATGCTGTTTCTAAAATTGAACAGCTGAATGCAGAAAATGCTGCTTTGCGTAGAAAATGCGCAGAGCTCACAAACGCACTTTCGGCAAAAACGGAGCAATTTTCTAATTTTCAGTCAGATCAGGGCAAGATCGAAGAAGGAATCTTAAAGGCACTGGAACGGTTAAATGCTGTTGAAAATGCAGTTCATTCGGCTGCACAACTAGCAGAAAAAGTTCCAGTGGCTCCCCATGCTTCTGCAATTCAAAAAACGGCAGCTAATGTACAACCAGCGCAGACAAATCCACAGACAGTTGTACAGACACAGCCTGTACAGCAAACAGTTCAAACAGAACAAAAACCAGTCGTAAAACCTGTAACTCAGGAATCTTTTGATACAGCACTTCCTGTAAACTCAGGCACAGAACAAAAAACAAATCAAGAAAACACACAAGAACAACAGACAATTCAACCTGCATTCGATATTTTTTAGTAATAAAGGATATTTTATATGGGAAAATTGCACATAAATATTCTTGGAACTTCGTTTTCCATTAAGGCAAGCGAAGATGACGAATATCTTAGTAAACTTTCAGGTTATTACACCAAACTCGTAGAAGAAATTCAAAAAAGTGGAATGTTAAAAAGCGGTCTGGATATTTCTATTTTGGCTGGAATAATGCTTTGTGATGAACTTTATAAAGAAAAAGCAAAAAATGCTGTTTCTGACTCTACCCTGCCACACACTCAAGATTCAAAAGAAAGCGAAAAAGCACAGATTTTAACGCAGAAAATGATAAATCAACTCGACTCAGTCTTAAAAAAACAGGACTAACAAAATGTATTCTTTTTATATCTGGATTGACGCCGATTCCTGCCCCCTTCCCGTAAAAAATTACGTAATTGACATGGCAAAAGCAAAAAAAATGAATGTTAATTTTGTTGCAAACCATGAAATTTCAATTCCAAAAAACGATCCGCATTTTGTAATGCATGTCTGCGAAAAAAAGCCAGGAGCGGCTGACGATTATATTTTTAGCAATGCAGGTCAAAATGATTTAGTTATAACCCGCGACATTCCGTTTGCTCAAAGGCTCGTAGAAAAAAGAATTTTTGTAATGAACGACAGAGGAACTGTCTTTACAAAAGAAAACATAAAAGAAAGGCTGAGCGAAAGAAACTTTAACTTAAACCTTGCTCTAATCGGACTAGCGGAAAGCACAAAAAGCCGTTACGGTCAAAAGGAATTAAAAAAATTTGCAGACACCTTTGAGCGACACACAAGCCAGTTAATCGTTAACGAAACATTTATTAAAAACCGGTTACAAAAACAGAACTAGAGCTCGTTTTCGACGATTTCCCATTCGCAGTTGATTGCACTGATTCGGTCGGTTATCTGTAAAAATGCCTGTACAATTTCCGGATCAAATTGAGTTCCGCTAAGTTTTTCAATTTCCTTAAAAGCATCTACCAGTGGCCAGGCAACTTTGTATACACGTTTATGACTTAATGCATCAAAAACATCGGCCAGGGCAACGATTCTTGCAGCAAGAGGGATTTCTTCACCTTTTAAAGGTTTTGAAGGCGGAATCGGTTCACCAGGCTCATAATTTGAATAATCAAAATTACCAGGATAGCCATATTCACTGCCGTCCCACCATTCGTGATGTCGCAGGGCAACGTCTCTGCACATTTCTTCAAGGGAAGATTCAGCATCGCTAAAAAGAAGGGCACCAACACAGGTGTGACCTTTCATTATGGCACGTTCCTGATCGTTAAGACGCGGGGTTGTCTTTTTTAAGATTAAATCAGAAATTGCAATTTTTCCAAAATCGTGGCATTTTGCAGCAATTTTTAAGTTATCGCGGAATTTCTGCTGTTCCATAAAAGGAATATTTTTACTTGCTGCCCAACGGTCATAAATTTCAATTGAAAAGGAAGAAACCCGTTCTACATGCGGAGAAGTTTCTTTTGGATCGCGGTATTGTGCCATTCTCTGCATACGTTTTATCATTTTGCCGGTTAACTGAGCATGTTCGAGAGCCTGGGCTGCACTTGAAGCAAAATGAGTAAGATAAAGCTGGGCGTCAGTATCAAAACCAATGACTTTGTCGTCTTCGTCCTGAGCATTTATAATCTGCAAAACACCTAAAATGTGTCCGTTTGCAATTTTTAACGGAATACAAAACATTGAAGTTGTTCTGTAGCCTGTGTTTGTGTCGGTTGATTTATTAAAAGAAAAGGTAACTTCTGGAGAAAGATTGTAGGCATCTTCGATTACAACATTTTTGCCAGAAACTACGCAATAACCTGCAATAGATTTGTCTGAAATAGGAAAACAGGCAGAAATATAAGGCAATTTTGAACCAGCAGGCAGTTTTTTTAACTGAGTGTCGTTTTGTGCATATTTTATGCGAAGATTGTTGTCTTCGACAACATAAATTGAACCAGCATCCGCATGAACAATTCTGCGAGCCTCTGTTAAAATGCGTTCAAGAAGAACATCTAAGTCCTGTATTTCGTTTAATTTTTTTTCAAGCTCAATAAGCCACTGAAGTTTCTGTTCTTTTGTACTTGAATCCATCCGTTTTTCCCCTACTGCCTATACTATCATATCGCACTAAAATCTTCCATATTTTAGTTTTAACTTACAATTTTTTAGTAAATACATTTTCTTCGATTTTTTTGCTGTCTTGCCATAAATAAAGGATTTTCATAGACTAAAAACCGTGTATTTTTTAACAAAGACAGAAAAAGATTTGTTGTCTCTCCTTAATTCAAATTCTTTATTTACAAAAGCCCAATTGATAGAAGAAATTTGCAAAAATGCCACATCCGTTTCGCCCCAGCAAGTTGAAAACGCTCTTGAAGGCTGCGTTATAAAAGGCTTTGTAACACAGACAGGCGACGGATTTTTTAAACTTACAGAAGAAGGAAAAAAGCAGGTTTAGCGATTTTTAACAGGTCGAATATCGAGTTTTGATAGAACTTTTCAACAGATTGTCGGGTCAAGCCCGACAATGACTGTAAAATTTTAACCTCTAAATTGAATCTAATACAAATCGTTGTATT
>CAVJSA010000110.1:0-5514 GCA_963651875.1 Lachnospiraceae bacterium
GACAAGGCGATTCTAGAAAAATACAAACGAGGCAAGGCGGATTTCGAACTGGACAAGAAGGAATTTTCAAAAGACAAAACGGTTGAGTACAAAATAAGAAACGAAGAAAAACCGCAAGGGGCGGGCGGGATTTTGCTCAAGGACAGCGCAGAATACAATATTCAAAAAGAAAAAGTACTTCATTTTCCTAACTGGTTAAACCTGCATTCATATCAACAAGAGGCGATTGATAACTGGGTAAAACAGAATTATATCGGCATTTTTGATATGGCGACAGGAACAGGAAAAACCTTAACGGCGATTTCCGCTCTTTACAAGCTGTATGAAGACAAGAATGGAGATTTTTGCGCAATTATTTTATGTCCGTACATTCACCTTGTGACCCAATGGTGCGAAGATTTAAAAGCGTTTGGAATCAATCCTATAATTGCTTTTGGTTCATCTCCGCAAAAAGACTGGAAAAAGACTTTAGAAAAATCAATTTCTAAGAGAAATTATAAAGACGATAAAAAAGGATTTTTTTGTCTGGTTTCTTCCATAGCAACTTTTAAAAGGGATTTTATTAAGCAAAAAATATTAAAAATAAAAAAGCCAATACTTTTAATTGCAGACGAAGCTCATAATCTTGGTGCTCAGAATACTCTAAAATATCTTGAGTCAAAAAAATATGAATACAGACTTGCTTTGTCTGCCACTCTTGAGAGACATTTTGATGAAAAAGGAACTCAAAAATTATATGAGTTTTTTGGAAAAAAGTGCATTGAATACAAATTAAAACAGGCAATTGCTGACGGATATTTAACTCCATATAAATACCATCCTGTTGTTACGACGCTCGACTTAGAAGAAAAAGAAAAATATTTGGATTTATCAAAATCAATATGTAATGAAGTTCGATTTGATGAAAACGGAAAAAAGTTTCTTTCAGAAAAAGGAAAGCTTTTGTGCATAATGCGTTCAAAAATAATTGCAGGTGCAAAATCAAAACTCAACTCATTGTTAGAAGTTATAAAATTTTATACAGAAAAGTCTAATTTGCTTATTTATTGTGGCGCTACAAAATATTTAGAGGATGATTTTGAGCAAAGTGATGGCGAATCTGTGCGTCAAATAGATGAAATTATAAAAAACTTGTATGAAAAGTATGGAATGAAAATTTCAAAATTTATTGCAGAAAAATCTTCAGAAGAACGTGATCTGATTATTGAAAGTTTTAAATCGCAGAAAATACAGGCGATTGCAGCAATAAGATGTCTTGATGAAGGCGTTAATATTCCTTCAATAAAAACTGCATTTATTTTAGCAAGTTCAACAAATCCTAAAGAATATATCCAGCGCAGAGGACGCGTTTTAAGGCTAAGTGAAGGAAAAGATTTTGCAGAAATATATGATTTTATCTGCCTGCCAGATGATATAGAAACCTTGCAAAATAAAACTCTTGAAGAAAACGAATATTTTAAATCGCTTGCTGCAAAAGAAGTTCGTCGTATGAAAGAATTTTCTGAACTTTCTCTTAATGAATACGAAAGCGGTCCTTTGATCCAGCAAATAAATACAATTTTTAAAATAACTAAAAACACAGACACGGAGGATTTTGAAAATGAATGAAGAAAATGAAGTTTCGCCAGAGAGAATGACTTATTTAAAATTATTCAAGAAAATTTCTGATGAAGAATTTAAGAACAGCCATTCAAAGGAGCTTCCTGACAGGGAAATGCAAAACAAAATTAAAAAAATAATTCAGACAATGGTTGTTGTAGTGCACAAAAAATAAAAGGAGGGAAAAATGCTTATTAAAAAAATCAAAATTGAAAATTTCAGGCAATATTGCGGTTTACATGAAATTATTTTTTCTACAGATAAAGAAAAGAATGTAACGCTTTTAATCGGTGATAATGGAACAGGAAAAACAACAATCAGCCAGGCATTTTTGTGGTGCCTTTATGGAAAAACTCCAGGATTCCTAAAAAAAGATTCAATACTTTCTAAAAGTTTAGAAGACAAGCTTCTTCGCGGACTGCCTAGGGCAACTGTTGTAGTTGAATTAGAAATGGAACATTCTGACTGTCATTATGTAATTACGCGTGCTAGAAATTTTTACTGCAGTTATGACGGAAAAATTTCATCAGATTCGCCTGTTTTGACAATTCAAAAAACGGGAATCAGCGGAGAAACCGAAACGCTTTCAAAGCGAGATACTGAACGATGTATCGAAGAAATTCTGCCAGAAGAACTTTCTACGTACTTTTTTTTGACAGGCGAAAAAATTGATTCAATGTCTTCTGATATAAAAATGGGAAAATCAAAAGATTTTGCAAATGCTGTAAATACATTGTTAGACTTGAACTATTATAAAACGGCAATAAAACATTTAAAAGCAATTAAAAAAGAATACGATTCATCAGATTTTTCTGGAATGTCAGATGAAATTGAAGAAATAAATAGAAAAATAGAAACTTCGGATTCTATGATTTCTGCTCTTGAAGAAAAAGTTAAGAATACAGAAAACTCAATTGCGTATTTTGATACTCGAATAATAGAAGCAAAAGCTTTTCTAAAAGCAAATGAATCTTCTAAAAATCTTGAAATTGAACGGCAAAAATTAGAAGAAAAACAAAAAAACAAAAGAGCTGATTCAACAATAGAAATAAATACCGGAATAAGAAGTTTTATAGAACAGGCACCATATTTTTTTGCAAAAAAGCCATTCTTAGAGGCATTAAAAACTTTAAAGGAAGTTTCAAATATAAAAACAGATGATATTCCAGAGCGGCTTCATGCTGATTTAATAAATTGGATTCAAGAACATCATAAATGTATTTGCGGAACAGAAATAAAAGCAGGAAGTAATGAATTTGAATTCCTTGAAAGCTGGAAAACTGTAGTTCCCCCAGAAGCGATCGGAACTTTAATAAAAAACGAAAAGCCAAAGATTTTCGACAGTTTTAAGTTTTCTAAAAATTTATATAAAAATCTTGCTCAAGTAAAAGAACAGTTAGATGAATTTCATGAAGAAATAGAAGACTTGCAAGATGATATTGAAAGAATCACAGAAAAAATTGCAAATTCGGAAGACACCTCGCAAATTCAAGCAAGATTGACAAATGACGAAAAAGAAAAGTCTGTTGCTGAAAATATCAGGCTAGAATCATCTGCAAAATTAAATCAGCTAAAAGTTGAAAAGGAAGAATTTCTGAAGAAAAGAACTGGTTTATTGCAGTCTTCTGAAGAAGGAAGGCGAATATACGCTTATAAATCTATGACAGAAAGTCTTATTTCTGGTTTTGAAAATCAATATGAAATAAGTGAATCAGAAATGAGAAAAAAACTTGTTGCTTCCGTAAAAAACGCATTTAAAGAAATATACGGAACAAGTTTTTCGATAAATATCGATGAAAAATATCAGATAAGCACAGACACGGATCTTGAAAAATCAACAGGGCAGGGAATGAGTGTAATTTATGCTTTTCTTGCAGGGCTTCTTGATGTAATTAAATCTTCAAAACAGGAAAAGGCATTAAATCAAAAGAATGAAAACGAAACTCAGTTTATTCCAAAACTTGAATCGTATCCTTTGGTATTTGACGCACCTTTTTCAGCACTGGATAAAACCAGAATTTCTTCAATATGCAAAATACTTCCTGCTGTTTCAGAACAAATAATAATACTTATAAAAGATACAGATGGATTTGAAGCAAAGAAGTATTTGAATCAGAAAATCGGAAGCTGCTATTTATTAAGAAAAATTGGCAACAAAGACGACCAGACAGAAATCGAGGAGGAAAACTAAATGGCTATATTTAATCAATTGTTTCAAATAAAAGGCAAACACGCCTCTATGATGAAGGATCTTAAAGAAAAAATCGGCGGAGAGTGCCGTAATATTGATATTTTTTATATTTCAATAATTCTAGGTCTTACTCAAAATCGTCATGCCAATATTGACAATGATACAAAAATCGAACCTGCAAAAATTGATCCAGAGCAAATGGTAAAATATGATGATAATATTCAGTTTTTATATCGTCTTGTAATGCTCTCTGATACCGATTACTGTGTTTCTGCAAAAAATCGGGCGGATAAAGCCTTTCGTTATAAATCGGGCGACTCATCTTTTGAAAAAGATGAAAACCGTTTTGTTTCAACTATGCTTGGTGGACTGGAATTTTTTTATGAACACATAGTAGAAAATACGTCTGGCCGTGCTGATATTTTTGAAAATATTTTTAGTCTTGTAGATTCTTACAATGATTTGACAGAAGATATAACAGAGGATGCCTTATACAGTGTCTTTGGACAATCATTGGTATAGACATTCTCTCCGACAAAACTTGGAGCTGGTAAGAGTTTTTTTTGTAAGTTGCAGCTGTTTCGGATACTTTAGACCCTGTCATAAATTCTGTGTAAATGGCAGAGTTTTATTAAAAGTGGGAACACGCCCGTCAAATAATATTGCAAACTGGTTAACTGCCAGCCCCCAGTCTTTTATGGACATAGTCCAGCGGGTGCTGGCATTTTTTATTGCCAGATACATTACCTTGTATATAGAATCGTCGTCTGGAAAACTTGATTTGTTTCTGGTAACTTTTCTCAAGCTGAAGTTTAAGGATTCAATAGTATTTGTCGTGTAAATTGCCCGGCGAATATCTTTCGGTTAGTTGAAAAATTCAGTAAGGTCATTCCAGTTGCGTTCCCAGGAAGCCTGAATCATCGGGTATTTGTCATTCCATTTTCTGCCGAATTCTTCCAGAGCTTCATGTCCGGATTCTGCATTAATCGCAGAATAGACTTCTTTCAAATCTTTGCAGACAGCTTTTAAGTCCCTGTATGAAACGAATTTCGCAGAGCATCAAGAAAAAGAATCGGGTAAGATTTTTCGAGAGGCCGGTTCTGCCATTCAAGGACATCTGACATAACAGATTCCGTTATATTTGAGATTGTTTCAGGAGATACTTCTACTCCGTAGACCTGCTGCAGGTGACGCTGGATATCGCGGGTACTCATTCCGAATGAATACCTCGAAATTATCTGGTCATTAAAAAGTGGAGTGCGTTTTTCGTGTTTTGGAATTATTACAGGTTCGAGTGTGCTGTTCCTGTCGCGGGGAACCTGTACTTCGATTGTGTCGTTGTCATCTGTGATGACAGTCCTGGTTGTGTAGCCGTTGCGGCTGTTTCCGGAATTATCTCCGGTATTGTCATTTTTCTTGTATCCAAGATGCTCGTCCATTTCTGCATCAAAGGCCCTGGAATAGAAACGGCTTGTAAGTTGTTTTAACAGACCGTTTTCTCCTGAAAGTTCTTCTGCTGTCATCCCGTGGAAATCAATCTGATCCAGCATCCGGTCGATGACATCTTTTTCTTTTGTTTTGGTCAACATCATACTCCTCCTTCAGAGTAATATTTTTTGTTAACCATTTACACTGTTTATTTTACAAGGTCAAAAATTCCTGATTAGAAAAATCAGAAAATCGTAAAATATGCAGAATTACATGAAAAAAGGCTGTCTTGTCTA
>CAVJSA010000111.1:0-5354 GCA_963651875.1 Lachnospiraceae bacterium
ATTTGTCATTGTCGGACTTTGCACGCTGTCATTGTCGTGTCCCTCCAGTGTCATTGTCGGGCTTGACCCGACAATCTATAGATTCCATTGTCAAGCAAGGGAATGACAGACTAGGTCAAGTGCGGGAATGACATAGAAGTCAAGCCGAGGAATGACAAAAAAAGTCGAGTCGTGGAAAGGCATAGACTTCAAATCGTGGAATGACATTTTGAATTTTTTATTCAGCGCCATTTATCCGCCTGTATCTTAAAACAGTTTATTAGTTGCTTTTATAAAACCGGGTGGTAGCATTTAAAGAGTATTAAACAGCGAGGACGTTATGAATATTTTTCTTCAAGCTTTAGTAAACGGAATCCTGATAGGCGGTTTTTATTCGTTAATGGGCATGGGACAGAATGTAATTTTCGGCGTTATGAAAATTATAAATTTCTGCCATGGCGAAATGTTAATGCTTGGTATGTATCTTACCTTTGTATTCAATTACCTGGGCTTTGATCCGTACGCAGCACTTCCGCTTGTTGCTCTTTGTTGCTTTGGAATTGGTGCAGTAGTTCAGCATTTTCTTATTACACCTTCTTTAGGAACTCACAGTTTTACTAATCTGCTCTTTTTAACAGTTGGTTTAGGTCTTTTGTATCAGAATGTAGCTTTAGTAATTTTTTCTTCATTAAACAGAACAATCGTTACTTCTTATTCTGGCATTACACTTCATCTTGGACCTGTTTCTATTCTTCTTCCAAAACTTGTAAGTTTGATTGCCCTGATTTTTATTACGATTGGACTTTTTGTTTTCTTAAAATATTCAAGAATTGGAAAAATGATCCGAGCAGTTTCGCAGAATTCAATTGGCGCAGAAGTTGTAGGAATTCCAGTAAAGAGAATCTACATTTTTACTTACGGTCTTGGCTGTGCTCTTGCAGGAATTGCAGGCGACCTTCTTACTCTTTTTTATGTTATTAACCCGACGGTCGGCGCACAGTTTAGCTTTAAGGCGTTGATTGTTGTTGTTGTCGGCGGATTTGGTTCAATCCAGGGTGCGTGCATTGCCGGTATCTGCCTTGGACTTATGGAAACGCTCAGCAGTCTTATAATTGGTCCAACTTACCGCGATTTAACGGTATTTGTTGCATTCATCATAATCCTTGTTGTACGTCAGATAATCATTTTAAGAAAGCGGTAATCGCTTAAAAAAATGAATCTTTGTAAGTTTTACTTTAATTGAGGACAGGAATATGTTTAATCTAAATTCAACTTATAAAAAAAGAAAAATGATTGCGCTGGCAGTTTTTGTTTTGATTCTGCTTTTGCTGCCGATTGTTTTTTCTTCAAATCCATATCTTGTTAACGTTTTTATCGTTATCTTCTATACAACCACAATGTCTTTAGCCTGGAACCTTCTTGGCGGAATGACCGGACAAAATTCACTTGGGCATGCAGCCTACATGGGGCTTGGCGCTTATATTGCCTGTCTTTTTATGACAAAAAGTGGAATGAATCCATGGGTTGCAATTCCAATTGCAATGGTTTTTGTTGGCCTTTTAGCAGGCATTGTTTTTTATCCATGCTTTTTGCTGCGAGGTCCATATTTTACCCTTGTTTCAATCGCATTTGGCGAAACAATCAGACAGTTTATGCTTAACTGGGAATTTGCCGGAAAAGCAATGGGAATTCCTTTGCCTTATGGTGAGCCTTCGTTTGCTCAGTTCAGATTCCATTCAAAAACACCATATTACTACATTGCACTTGTAATGGTGATTGGCGTTTATCTTTTAATGCGAAAAATCAACAAAAGTAAACTTGGTTTTGCACTCAAAACAATCCGCGAAGACGAAGACGTTGCAAATGCAATTGGAATCAATCCAATGAAGTACAAGGTAATTGCCCTGGTAATTTCTGCAATGATTGCTTCTCTTGTCGGCTGTTTTTATGCAAATTACAACCGCTACATTGACTGCGATTTAATGCTTCAGTCTTTTTCAACTGAATTTATTTTGCCGGCTGTAATCGGCGGAGCCGCATTTGTAGAAGGCCCTCTTGTTGGTGGAATTATTCTTTTGACTTTGAGCGAATGGCTCAGAAATAAGTTTGGAGGAATTCTCCCGGGAATAAATATTATTCTTTATGCAATTACACTTTTGTGTATTATCCGCTTTAGACCAGTTGGAATTTTAGGCTGGTATTCAAAGAGCCGTGTAAAAGAATGGATTGACTGTAAAGTCTTTGGCAAAAAGGCCGGAGAAGAAGAGATAGAAGGCTAGCCCTTAAAAAATAATTTTTTAAGTGTGCATTAGAGAGGTTAAAAATGGATTCACCAATCATCAAAGTTGAACATATTACAAAGAATTTCCGTGGACTTCGTGCCGTAAATGATCTTTCTCTCGAAATTCAAGAAGGCAAGATAACCGGAATGATTGGCCCAAACGGTGCCGGAAAATCTACTACATTTAATATGATTTGCGGTTATTATCCGCCGTCAGAGGGGCACATTTTTTACAGGGGAACAGATATTACAGATGCAAAACCATATCATTATACAGATATGGGAATTGCCCGAACGTTTCAGATTATGAAGCCGCTTTCTACACTTTCTGTTCTGGACAATATTATTCCAAGTGCATTCTTTGGCCGCAAAAAAGCAAAGAATATGGCAGAAGCAAAAGAAATTGCAGAAGGCGTACTCGAGTTTACAGGGCTTTATTCAAAACGCAATGTAATTGCCGGCGAAATGGGAACTCCAGACCAGAAACGGCTGGAAATGGCCCGCGCGCTTGCAACTCAGCCACAAATGCTTTTTCTGGATGAAGTAATGGCAGGCCTTAATCCTGCAGAAACAGACCAGGCAATAGACCTTATTCATAAAATTAACGAAAGTGGAATTACGGTCTTCTTAATCGAACACATTATGCGTGCAGTTGTAAATCTTTGCGAAAAGGTAATCGTTCTTCATCATGGCGAAAAAATCGCAGAAGGTTCTCCAGAACAGGTAATGAACGATCCATACGTAATTGAAGTTTATCTTGGTAAAAAGGGACAGTAGGAATTTGCTATGCTAAAAGTTGAAAATCTTTGTGCAGGATACGGAAAAGTTCAGGTTCTCTGGGATATTTCCCTCGAAGTAAAAGACGGACAGGTTGTTTCAATCCTTGGTTCAAACGGAGCTGGCAAAACAACAACAGTCCGCACAATTACAGGAATGGTAAAGGCAACCGGTGGCTCAGTTGTTTTTAATGGCGAAGAACTTGCAGATCGTTCCAGTCGTTTTATACTGGATCAGGGAATAATTCAGGTTCCGGAGGGCAGACAGCTTTTTACAGGAATGACAGTTTACGAAAATCTGCAGATGGGAGCGTACAACAAGGCTGCAAAGGCGGCTTTTGCAGAAACAGAAGAATTTGTTTATCAGGCTTTTCCAAAACTAAAGGAAAGACGAAAACAGATTACAGGCACACTTTCTGGCGGAGAACAGCAGATGGTTGCAGTAGCCCGAGCACTTGCAGGTCTTCCAAAACTGCTTATTTTGGACGAGCCTTCGTTAGGACTTGCCCCAAACATTGTAGACGATATTCTTGAAATTGCAGTTAACCTTGCTAAACAAAAGAATATTGGAGTTCTTTTAGTTGAACAGGATATTACAAAGGCACTGGCTGTTTCCGATTACGGCTATGTAATAGAAAACGGACGGGTAGCGCTCCAGGATACCGCAAAGGCCCTTGAATTAAACGAACACGTTAAAAAGGCATATCTTGGTATTTAGCCATAAAGCTTGTTCAAGTGCTGATTAGTAACTTTTAAATGGCATTTCCACATTTAATGCTGGAATGCCTAACTTTTTAGACAATCCCTGAGGCTTACTGCTAACACAAACCTTTTGGGAGTTTAAATATAAATAAACGAGTTTTAAAAGGAGGACTCATTTATGAAAAAAATTTCTTCAGTTTTATTGGGTGGCTTACTCGCATCTTCAATGCTGCTTCTTAACACAGGATGCGAAAAAAAGTCGAACGAAGCACAGACAATTAAAATCGGTGCAATGTATGCTCTTTCTGGCGACAAGGCTGCCATCGGAAATAACATTATGCGCGGTGTAGATTTTGCCGTAGAAATGATTAACGAACAGGGCGGAGTAAACGGCCGCAAAATCGAAATCGTTCGTGGCGACACCCAGGGCGACCCGAAAGTAGGACGCTCAGTTGCAGAACGCCTTGTAACACAGGACAAGGTACACGCTATTCTTGGCTGCCACCAGTCAACAATCACACAGATTGCCGCACAGGTTTGCGAACAGTACAAAATTCCAGAAATAACTGCAATTTCAACAGTAGACAACCTTTCTAGCCAGGGATATGAATATTTCTTCCGCATGTGCCCGACAAACACAGACTATGTAGAAGATCAGTTTATGTATCTTAAAGACCTCGAAGACAAAAAAAGCGTTCCAATGAAGAACATTGCAATCTTTGCAGACAACTCAAACATTGGACAGGAACTTATCCGCTGTTCACGCGTACTCGCACCAAAATACGGATTTAACATTGTTGCCGAAGTTCAGTATTCAAGCGGAACAACAGACTTAACATCAGAAGTTCTCAAAATCCGCAACTCAAATCCAGATGCAGTTCTCTGCGAATCATACATTGCAGACGCAATTCTCTTTACAAAAACACTCACCGAACAGAATGCACATCCACCAGTAATCGTTGCAAAAGCAAACGGATTTGCAGACCCGTCTTATGTTCCTGCAACACCAGGAATCTCTAACGGAATCGCTTCTGTAGTTGAATTTTCAGCAGACTTCCCTAAGGGCGCAGAAATTAATGCAAAATTCAAGGCAAAGTATGGCGTTGATATGAACGGCCACTCAGCAGAATCATTTACAGCAATCTGGATTCTTAAAACAGCATTTGAACAGGCTGGCTCAACAGACGGAACAAAGGTTCGCGATGCACTTGCAAATATGCACATCGTAGGACAGTTCCCTAATGGTCCGAGAATCATTCTTCCATACAACGAAATTAAGTTTGGCGACGAAATTATTGACGGTGTAAAACATCATCATAACAACATTCCTGCAACAGTTGCCATTGCACAGATTCAAAACGGCGAATGGGCAACAGTATGGCCATTTGAAGAAGCAGCTGCAGACGTTCAGTATCCAGCTCCTTTAAAATAGTCGTCGATTAATCAATTTTTTAGCCACTGGTTGTTAAAACTGGTGGCTTTTTTTATGATTTTTTTGCTGAATTTGGGCGTTCCGGCGATAAATCGCCGTCGGGCTATTCGTGGTTCCGCTGTCCGCTCCATAAAAAACGGCAAGCCGTTTTTTACGCCTCCGGCGCCACTACTATCCCTAACGC
>CAVJSA010000112.1:0-5311 GCA_963651875.1 Lachnospiraceae bacterium
AAGTAAACTCGCAGCGTAGCAGTCGTCAGACTGATACGCAAGCATCCCTTGCGCATGTAAGCTTAATGCGCATTTTAATCAGTATTGCAAAAAACGCAATAATTTATTTCTTTTATTTCACTTTACGCAATATTGCGATTTTATTAGAATAAAGCCATAAGAATACAAAAGCGGTAGGGAGTGTTAAGCCTAAAAAATCAAAATGTCATTCCCGCACTTGATGCGGAAATCTTATTCATTTAGATTATCGGGTCAAGCCCGATAATGACAGTACTTTTTAGACAGTTCCGAACCGCCCGAACAAATAAAACTTTTTTTCAGGAGAAAATCAAAATGGGTGAAAATTACTTTAACTCGATTCCTTGGCGCGAAGCTCGCCTGCAGCTTGGACACTGCCGTTCAATGGCTAAAGAAGAATTTGCTGACGGAGTAAACGCTCTTAAAGGCAAAAAAATCGTAATCGTTGGCTGTGGTGCTCAGGGATTAAACCAGGGCTTGTGTTTAAGAGATTCTGGTCTCGACGTTTCTTATGCTCTTCGCGAAAGCGCAATTACAGAAAAGAGACAGTCCTGGAAGAACGCTACAGAAAACGGATTTAAAGTCGGCACATACGATGAACTTATTCCGACAGCTGACCTTGTTGGTAACCTTACTCCAGATAAGCAGCATTCAAATGTAATTTCAGAAGTTCAGAAGAGAATGAAGAAGGGCGCTGCATTGTGGTACAGCCACGGATTCAACATGATTGAAGAAGGAATGCAGATCCGCAAGGACATTACAGTTGTAATGTGCGCTCCAAAAGGACCGGGAACAGAAGTCTGGCACGAGTTCCAGAGAGGATTCGGAGTTCCTGACCTTATCGCAGTTCACCCGGTAAACGACCCGGAAGGCAAGGGCTGGGCTTATGCAAAGGCTCTCGCAGTTGGAATGGGCGGAAGCAAGGCCGGTGTTCTTGAGTCAAGCTTTGTTGCAGAAGTTAAGTCTGATCTTATGGGCGAACAGACAATTCTCTGCGGTATGCTCCAGGCTGGAACAATCGTCTGCTTTGACAAAATGGTAGAAGAAGGAATCGCTCCGGAATACGCTACAAAACTTTTGATGCACGGCTGGAACGTAATTTCTGAAGCTCTCAAGTGGGGCGGAATTACAAACATGATGGACCGTCTTTCTAACCCTGCAAAAATCAAGGCTAACGAGCTTTCTAAAGAAATCAAGAAGCTCCTTACACCTCTTTATCAGAAACACATGGACGACATTATTTCCGGCAAATTCTCAAGCACAATGATGCAGGACTGGGCAAACAAAGACCACGACCTTCTTACATGGCGCGAAGAAACAGGCAAACTTGCATTTGAGTCTACAGAAGAATCAAAAGAAGAAATTTCTGAGCAGGAATACTTTGACAAGGGAATTTTGATGGTTGCAATGGTAAAAGCCGGCTGTGAACTTGCATTTGAGACAATGGTTGACGCAGGAATCAAACCGGAAAGTGCTTACTACGAATCTCTCCACGAAGTTCCTCTTATTGCAAACCTTATTGACCGCAAACGTCTTTACGAAATGAACCGCGTAATTTCTGATACTGCAGAATACGGCTGCTATCTGTTTAGCCGTGTTGCAGCCCCGATGATGGCAAAAGACTTAATGCCAAAACTTCACACAGAAGTTATCGGCAAAGGTCTTGAACTCAAAGACGCCTGCGTAAACAACACTCAGCTTGTAGAAGTTAACGCAGAAATCCGCAACCACCCGATCGAAGTTGTTGGACGCAAACTGCGCGAATACATGACAGCAATGAAGCCTGTTCTGTAGTCTGCAATAGGTTTAACAGAAAATTAACGGAAAAATCCCTGTTCAGAATATATCGGGCAGGGATTTTTTATTGTCAAAATTTTGCATTTGATAGAAAATTACAGTTATGAGAAAGTTTCTTATTACTATTTTTACTTTGACGATGCTTTTTTCATCGTCTCTTATTTATTCCCAGGAATCTGAGAGCGTTAGCGTTCAGGATTCTTTTTTTTCTGAGTTCGTTCCAGATTATTGGACTACAGCCGACGGACTGCCAGGAAACACTGTTACTGACATACTTCAGTCTGCTGGAGGATATGTTTATCTTGGAACTTATGATGGGCTTGTTCGTTTTGACGGAGTGCAGTTTGACACATTCAACCGCAGAACAGAAGAAAAATATACCTTTGTTGCAGCCCGCACTGTTTTTGAAGACTCAAAAGAAAATCTCTGGATTGGAACAAACGACGAAGGCGTAAGAAAAATTACTCCACTTGGCGAAATCGAAGAATACACAATCGAAAAAGGTTTGCCGAACAAATCAATCCGCTCTATATGCGAAGACAAAGAAGAAAATATCTGGATTGGAACAACTTCCGGAGTTGCCGTTGTTGATAAAACTGGAAATGTAAGAAGGTTTACTGAGCTTGAAAAGTTTGGTGCTGCAAATCTTTATGTTACAAACATTTACTGCGACACGGCCGGTCGTGTCTGGATTTTGTCTCAGGAACAGAATGGTGTTTATGTTTATTCAAACAACGAATTAGAAAAATTCAAGGGGCTTGCAGGCTTTAAAAATCCTGTAATAACCTGCATTACACAGGACGCTAATGCAGACTTCTGGCTTGGAGTTGAACCTTATTATGCAGTAAAACTTTCTGGCGAAGAAGAAACCGTTTATGACGTAGGACACGGAGAACTGCCGGGCTCTACAGTTCACTGCATTTTTCAGGACAAAAACGGCTATATGTGGATTGCCCGCGACTCAGGTGTGAGCGTTCTGCACAACGGAAGCTGGTCTTATCTGGATTCTTCAAACCTGCTTCGCAATGACAATATTGTAAAAATCATGCAGGACAGGGAAGGTAACATCTGGTTTGCAACTGACCGCGGCGGTATCGAAAAACTCACTCCTGCAAAATTCCGCACAACTACAATGAAGACTACAATCAATGCGATTGCAGAGGACACAACCCGCGGACTTGTCTGGCTTGCCGGCGACAACGGACTTTACTGCCTTAAAAACAAGACTTTCGTAGAAAACGAGCTTACAAAGGCTTGTCGCAATGTCCGTATCCGCGACGTTACTGTTTCTTATGACGGAACTGTTCTTGTTTCTGTTTACGAAAAACCGACAGAAGTAATAATGACTCCTGAAGACAAAATTTATTCACTTTCTCAAGACGACGGTCTTGCAGGCTACAAAGCACGCATTGCCATTAAAACAAGAAACGGCGATCTTTATATCGGAACAACTTCCGGACTTTCTATCGTAAATGGCAAAACAGGAAAAATCCGCAACTTTGGAAAAGCAGACGGACTTGCAAACGAGTTCATCATGTGCATTTACGAAGACATGAACGGCGAAATCTGGTGCGGAACAGACGGCGGCGGAATCTTTTCTGTAAAGAACGGAGAACTTGCTTCTCAGTATTCAACTGCAGACGGCCTTATCGGAAACATTGTCTTTAAGATTATGGAAACGTCAAAAGGTGACTACTGGATTACAACCGGAACCGGAATTTCTAGAATGAAGCTTGACGAGGGCGTAAAGTTTATAAATTACAACAGCACATTAGGACTTGGCGCAGACGGAATTTTTCAGCTGGTGCCTGATTACACAGGGACAGTCTGGATGACAAGCAACCGCGGTGTTTCCAGCGCAAATATTAAAGACTTTGATGCATTTGCAGAGGGAAGAGGAAAACGTGTTGAAGCAAAATTCTACGGACGCTCAGACGGACTTATTTCTGGCGGTGTTACTTCAACTTCAAAATCAATGCGCGACTCATTCGGAAGAATCTGGTTTACTTTAATCGACGGTTTTTCTGTATATGACCCGCTTAACATTTCGGCAAACAAGACAGCTCCTCTTGTAAATATTGAACGCATTACAATTGACAACGAAATTTTTGACTGGCACGGAAAAAAACTTGAGCTTAAACCAGGCACAAACAGAATCGACATAAAGTTTACAGGATTAAGTTTTATTTCTTCAAAGCAGACGACATTCAAGACAAAACTTGAAGGCTTTGATAAAGATTATTCAGACTGGTCAACACAGCGCAATGTTTCTTACACGAACCTTCCTCATGGAAAATATGAATTTTCTGTAATTGCCTGTAACTCTGACGGTGTAGAAAGCGCAGCTGCAAAAACATTTGTGCTTGTTAAAAAGCCTTATTTCTATGAAGTAATCTGGTTCTGGATTGGAGTTGCAATCGTTGTAATTGCCGCTGTATTCCTTTCTGTCAGACATAAAATCATGAAGATGAAGCGCTATCAGATAAAACTGGAAAAGGCTGTAGACGACAGAACCCGCGAACTCAAGGCAGAAAAAGAAAGGGCAGAAAACCTTCTTTTGAACATTTTACCAAAAGAAATTGCCGATGAACTTGAGTCAAAAGCAGACAATCAGGACAAGACAATCGCTCATAATTGTAATAACGCGACAGTCCTTTTTGCAGACATTCAGGGATTTACAAAAATGTCAGATTCATTAGAAGCGTCCGAAGTTGTAGCATTCTTAAACCAGATCGTAACCCGCTTTGACGAAAGAGCAAGCCGCGAAGGAATCGAAAAAATCAAGACAATGGGCGACGCCTACATGGCGGCAACTGGTCTTGAAGCAAACGCCGGCTCTGAATCTACATTAAAAATGGTCAAATTTGCTCAGGGCATGCTTTCTGATTTGCGTGAGTTTAACTTAAATTCAAAAGTCAAGGTAAACATGAGAATCGGAATCCACTCAGGCAAAGTCGTATCCGGTGTAATCGGAAAATCAAAGTTCATCTTTGACATCTGGGGCGACACAGTAAACGTAGCGTCAAGAATGGAGTCAAACGGCGAGGCTGGAAAAATCTGCGTAACCGAGCACGTCTACAACATAGCAAAAGACTACTTTATTTTTAGTGGCCCAAGAGAAGTAAACGTAAAAGGCAAGGGCATAATGAACTCTTACCTTACAGAATAAAAATAAAATAAAAAAAAAGCGAATCCTGACCAGTCAAAGACAAAAGTCAAAAGGCGGTCAGGATTTTTTTTTGTCTTTGGGCGTGCGGCTCATGCGGTGGACTGCTTCGCAGGTGCTCCAATCCCTCACGCTATAATCTATTGTCATTCTTTCGTATTGTCTTACATATCATTCCTTGCGCCCCTGTGTTATTCCGCCATCTTGACCAAGATTGCTAGAACCTATGTCATGGGGCTGTCTTGTAAGTTTTAAAACTTTAGACAAGACAGCCTTTTTTCATGTAATTCTGCATATTTTACGATTTTCTGATTCTTCTAATCAGGATTT
>CAVJSA010000113.1:0-5196 GCA_963651875.1 Lachnospiraceae bacterium
GGGCGCCGAAGGCGTTCGGGGATGTCTAAAAAGAAAAATGTAGTTCCCGCACTTGTTTTTATGTTATTCCCGCGTTTGACGCGGGAATCTCTTCTAACAATAGATTGTCGGGTTAAGCTTGACAATGACAGAAAAATACTTTTTAGACATCCACGAATAAAGCGAATAGCGGAACCCCGAAAAGCCTGGTTTTTGCGGAGCAAAAAGCCGCCCAAAGAAAAAAAACTATTTTGCTGAATAAGATTTTAAAATTGAATCAAAATATTTGGAATTCTGGCTGTAAGTTTCCTGGAAAACCGTAAGGGACAGCAGGGCAAAATGATTTTCATCGAGCGTCGTAAGGATTTTAAAATCGCGCGTAAATGACTTTGAAATATCGTTAAAGAAAAGATTTTCGACAGTTGTCGAGTTTTTTGAAGAAGTTATTTTTGTTAATTCAGAATAAGGATAAGTTCCGTCGGAACCAAGAGAAAAACGGCGCAGAAGAGTGTCGATAAGCAGCTGTTTTTTAGAAGAATCCTCGTTGGAAAAATCTAAAACATCGAGAGCCACAACCGCATTGCTAGAAAGCGTGTAAAGATTTTCGGCTTTTGCAGTCCATTGGGAATCTAACGCTATTTTTTGCGTAAAGTGTTCGTTTTTTTTGTATTCGATTTTTTGTTTAGAAGAACTTTTATTCAGCTTAAAATTTGTGTGGTTGTCCTGAGTTTTTAAAGGTAAGCCTTCGAATGCACTGAAATTTTCGTCGGCAGAAGAAGCGAGCTGGCCCGATGTAACTAAATTAAAGACAGTTTTTCCGGTTGAGTCGCAGATATTTTTAATGTTAAAAAGCGGAATGAGAGGATCAAAGTTTATTGTAACGCTTCCGCCAAATTGTTCAAAATCCTGCTGAACAGAAAGACGGTTGCTCACCTCCCCTGCTTTTTGTCTGCGTGCGGTAAGTTCGTAAATCATGTCGTGCAGGTAATTTATAATGTCTGTGTCTTCTGGTGTGATTGCAGAAAGTATGCGTTCGCCAGTGAGTTCGACATAGTTTTTGGTTGAATCCAATGAAAATAAAATAAAAATGTCTTTTTTTGGTTTTAATGGCGAAACATCGGTTTGTGCTGGTGCAAAATATCTTAAGCCGTAAGTTCCTTCGTCGTAGTAGATAATACCAAAATACGATTCGTGTTCAAAAGTTGAATCTTTGTAGTAAACAAATTGTCCGGAAGTGTCGGCAATTTTCGGCTCAACTCCTGGCAGGGCAAAGAGAGAAAAGGAAACAAGAAAAAGAGAAATAGAAAAAAATATTTTTTTTAAGAGTTTGGAATTCATTTTTGTACCGGAATCTGGGGTTGATTTTTTAGATTTTGGTTTTTGTTTTGAATGGTTAAAAAAAAATGGTGGCTGTCGGAATTTATTCTGCAACCACCATTTTTTATTTTATGCCTGCAGTTTTGCAAGTTCGTCTTTTACAAACTGAATTGCTTTTTCTGCGGTGCTTTCGAGTGGAATAAGTTCTGCTTCTTTTGCAGCTCTTGGCTTGAATTCAACATTTGGAAGATTTTTGTCGCCAATTGTGATTCTGAGCGGAATGCCAATCAATTCCATATCTGCAAATTTTACGCCAGGGCGTTCGTCGCGGTCGTCGAGCAAAACTTCGATTCCGGCTTTTGTAAGTTCGTCGTAGAGTTTGTCGGCTGCTTCTTTCATTGTGCCTGAATATTTGATCGGAACGATGCAAACCTGGAACGGAGCAACTGACATTGGCCAGATGATTCCCTTTTCGTCGTTGTTCTTTTCGATGATAGAAGCGAGTGTGCGGTCAATGCCGATTCCGTAGCAGCCCATTGTTGGTTCCTGCGGTTTTCCGTTTTGTCCAAGGAAGGTTACGTGCATTGACTTTGTGTATTTGTGTCCGAGCTTAAAGATGTGTCCAAGCTCATTGCCTTTGCGTGTGTAGAATTCGCCACCGCACAACGGGCATTTGTCGCCTTCTTTTACTGTGCGAACGTCTGCGTTGATGTATGGAACAAAGTCGCGGAGTGGTTCAACGTGCTTAATATGGTAGCCGTCTTTGCCTGAACCTGCGATTGCGTCGTGCATCATTGCTTCGCCGTCTTTTACAACAGAGTAATCTACAATGAGCGGGCATTTTGCTGTGATCGGGCCAACAAATCCGTGTGGAGCGCCTGCGTATTCGAGAACTTCCTCTGCTTCTGCAAGAACAACTTCCGAAGCCTTTAATGTTGCGGCGAGTTTTGCTTCGTTTACGTCGAGATCTGAGCGGATAAGAACACAAACATAAGAAAGCGGATAATAATCGCCAGCCGGGTCTTTTACGAACTTCCATTTGTCTGCGCCTGTTGCGCCTGTCATGTCGATTCCGGCATTGATTACGCGGTAAATGAGCGCTTTAATGAACATTTTTGGAGATTCGTCAAAGAATTTTTCCATGTCTTCGATTGAGAAAACGCCAGGAGTTGCAACCATTTCTACCGGCAAGTCAGTTTTTGCTGGTTTTTCGCCTTTTTTGTTTGTTGTTTCGTCTGGAGCGCACCAGGCTTTTTCGACATTGGCAGCAAATCCGCATTTTTCGTTTGGACAGATTATTAAAGTGTCGTCACCGATGTCGGATTCAACCATGAATTCTTCTGAGCCTGAGCCACCCATTGCGCCTGAATCTGCGCGAACAGGAATAATTTTAAGACCGAGACGTTTAAAGATGTTAAAATATGCTTTTTCGTAGAGAGTGTAAGATTCGTCGAGAGAAGCGTCGTCGGCGTTCATTGTATAACCGTCTGCCATGATAAATTCGCGGCCACGCATTACACCGTAGCGAGGGCGGATTTCGTCGCGGTATTTTGTGTTAATCTGGTAAAGATTGATTGGAAGCTGTTTATAAGAACTTAAAGCGTCGCGAACGATAACTGTGAATGCTTCTTCTGCAGTCGGAGAAACGACCATGTCCTGTTCTCCGCGGTTTTTTGCCTTGAGCATCTGCGGCCCCATTGTTTCCCAGCGGCCAGATTCTTTCCAGATGTCGCCAGGAACGATAACTGTCGGTTTAAATTCGAGTGCTTCTGCTGTGTTGTTCCATTCTTCACGAACAATCTGCTCAAGTTTATAAAGTGAACGGAGTCCGAGAGGAAGATATGTGTAAAGTCCGTTTCCAAGTTTGCGTGTGATTCCTGCTCTGAGCATGAGCTTATGACTTGCGATTACGGCTTCTGCCGGAGCTTCGCGAAGTGTTGAAAGATAGAATTTTGATGTTTTCATGATTTAACAGTTTATTGAAAATGTTTGTTGTTGACAACTAAAACAAAAATTGTGACAAAAAGCGTTAAGGGCTGTAGGAGCGCGCACAGGCGCGTTCTGCTGACAGAAGGTCAGCAGAATGAAGCGACAGCGGAACTCCGAAAGACCTGACGGCACAAACAAAGTTTGTGCCGGAACGCCCGTATAAATAAAAAAAGGCTGACCTTAAAAAAGCCAGCCTTCTGTAAGAAAAATTAACTTAGTTTGAATTTAATGTAAGGTGACGAGGAAGACCGTCAACCATGATTGGACTCAACTCTGCCTGAATGAGAGGGTGAATGTAATGAATCAAATCTTTTGTAACCTGATCATCGCCGTCAATCCATTCAAGAGGAACTTTCTTTTCTACATTTGCAATTTCTTTAACGTCGGCAGTTTCTGTAATGCACATATAAGGATCGTCAGAAACACGTTTAAGAACTACAACTTTTCCTGTTTCGCCTTCAAATGCTGCTTTTACAGCTGCACCACCAACGTTAAATGCTTCTGTAATGTCTGTGCGACTTGACATATGAGCTGCACAACGCTGTAAAGTTGAAAGTTCAATTGCGCGTGCCTTTACGCCAAGTTCGCCCTGGAGTTTTGTTGCCAGGAAACTTGCTGTTCCTGACATTTGCTTGTGACCAAATGCATCGACAGAATCTGCATGCTGACCGAGTTCAAAAACGTATCTGCCGTCGGCAAGTTTGATTCCTTCAGAAACTGCAATAACAACAGATTTACCGTTGCTGACAATTTCTTTTACGCGAGACATAAATTTGTCAATGTTGAATGGTTTTTCTGGTAAATAAATTAAGTCAACGCCTTCGCAATCTTCTGATTTTGCAAGTGCCGAAGCTGCTGTAAGCCAGCCTGCATTGCGACCCATAATTTCTACAACTGTAACTGTCGGATAGTCGTAAACAAGACCGTCGCGGATAATTTCTTTCATTGTTGAAGCAATGAATTTTGCAGCAGAACCAAAACCTGGTGTGTGGTCTGTAATTGCAAGGTCGTTATCGATTGTTTTTGGAACACCCATAAAGCGGATCTGGCTGTTGATTGACTTTGCATAGCGCGAAAGTTTTTCAATTGTGTCCATTGAATCGTTTCCGCCAATGTAGAAAAAGTATTCGATTTCGAGTTCTTTTAAAATTTCAAAGATTTTTTCGTAAGTTTCTTTGTTTGATTCAATTTCCGGCAATTTAAAACGGCAGGAACCAAGGTAAGAAGACGGAGTTCTCTTTAATAGATCAATGTCCATAGATGAACGGATTTTTTGTGTTAAATCAACATACTGGCGGTCGAGTAAACCTTTGATGCCGTGCTGCATTCCATAAATTTTCTTTGAACCACGGTCTCTTGCTGTCTGAAAAACACCTGCAAGTGATGCATTGATTACTGATGTAGGTCCACCTGACTGTCCAACGATTACGTTACCAACCATAAATTTTCTCCCTAAAACTCCGCGTTTGCGGTGAGCCATGGACGGCGAAAATCAAATTACACGGATGTAATTTTTATTATGCCTCCATAAAAATATTATTAAATCTAAAGTAATTTTATCACTAAAAAGAAGGAATAGAAACAAAAAAAGGAAAAATCAAAGTTTAGATTGTGTTAAAAAGTTTTTGGGCGTTCCGGCGCGCAAAGCGCGCCGTCAGGCTATTCGCGGTTCCGCTGTTCGCTCCATTATTTTAGGGTGGTTGCGGAAACCTCAACCACCCTAAAATAACGCCTCCGGCGCCGCTACTATCCTTAACGCAAAAAAAATGGCACCACGAGTGGTGCCAAAAACTAATGTACGCTCAAGTTTCTTGCGAAACTCGTTGTCTTTACGCGTACATCCGTGTACGCAGTTTTATTTAGGCTGTTTTCCGATGTAAGCGTACTTTTCTGCCAAAACGTCGTGTTTTG
>CAVJSA010000114.1:0-3434 GCA_963651875.1 Lachnospiraceae bacterium
CGAGCCTGATAATAACATCGTGAAATTAAGCCCGATAACGACATTGTGAAATGACGAGTTCTGCGGGTTTTATTTTACTTCTACGCGTTTTATGTGTGCGCCGAGGCTTTGTAGTTTTTCTACGAGATGGTCGTATCCGCGTTCAATCTGGTAGATGTTGGAGATTGTTGATTCTCCGTGAGCTGCCATGGCGGCTATAACCATTGCCATTCCGGCGCGAACATCTGGAGAAACAAGATTGTCTCCGTGGAGTGTGCAAGGACCAGAAACTACGGCTCTGTGAGGGTCGCAGAGTGTAATGCGGGCTCCCATGCTTATAAGTTTGTCTACAAAGAACATGCGGCTTTCAAACATTTTTTCGAAAATAAGGACAGTTCCTTCTACCTGAGTTGCAATTACTGTCATTATTGAAGTTAAATCAGGCGGAAATCCCGGCCATGGAGAATCGTCGATTTTTGGAATCATTCCGCCGAGATCTGTGTTAACCTTCATTTCCTGGCCAAGGGCAACAGTAAGTGTGTCGCCTTCGATTATCCATGAAATTCCAAGTTTGCCGAATGCTACACGAAGAGGGCGCATGTCTTCTGCGCGGACTCCGGTAATTGTAATTGAACCTCGGGTTGCGGCTGCAAGGCCAATGTAAGAGCCGATTTCCATAAAATCAGGGCCGATTGCAAAATCAACACCATGAAGTTTTTTTACACCATCGATAAAGAGAATGTTTGAGCCGATTCCTGAAATTTTTGCTCCCATGCCAGTAAGCATGTTGCATAAATCCTGAACGTGTGGCTCTGAAGCTGCATTTGTAATTTTTGTTCTGCCTTCTGCAAGAACTGCTGCCATTACGGCGTTTTCTGTTGCCGTTACGGAAGTTTCGTCCAAAAAGATGTCTGCGCCTGCGAGTTTGTTTGAAGTAAATGCAAATGGACCGTCAACTGTAATTCTTGCTCCGAGTTCCTGGAGGGCAAGAAAATGTGTGTCGAGTCTTCTTCTGCCGATTACGTCTCCGCCTGGAGGTGGCATTATGGCTTTGCCTGTACGGGCGATGAGCGGGCCTGCAAAAAGAATTGATGCGCGGATTTTTTTGCTGAGTTCGCCCGGAATATCTGAGCGTTCAATTTGTTTTGCGTCAATTTTCCAGGTGTGGTCTGCGATTTTTTCTACGGAAGCTCCGAGAGATTGAAGAATTGAAAGCATGACGGCTGTGTCTTCTATATCCGGAATGTTTCTTAAAATGACAGTCTCTTCGGTTAAGAGTGAAGCTGCAATACACGGAAGTGCCGAGTTTTTGTTACCGCTTGCAGCGATTGTTCCACGGATTGGAATTCCGCCTTCGATTTTGTATTCAAACATATAAAATGCTCCAGTATTTTTTTATTATTCTGCTTTACACAAGTTTATCAGAACTTCCAGGGCTTTGCTCATTTCGTTAAGGCTTGCCCATTCACTTTTTGAATGAAAATTGTGTCCGCCCGTAAAAATATTGGGAGTCGGGATTCCCATTTCTGTAAGGCGCGAACCGTCTGTTCCTCCGCGGATTGGCGGAAAAACAGGTTCAATCCCGGAAGCGCGGTATGCGTCTACAAGTTTTTTAACTGTGTCCGGCGATTTTTCGAGGCCTTCTTTCATATTTGCATACTGAAAAACATGTTTTACCTGGACAGTTCCGCCAAAAGTTTTTGCTGTTGTCTGGGCAATGCTGTCGATTAAGTCTGTGCGGTGGCTCATTCCTTCGTGGGTAAAGTCGCGCAGAAAAACTGTTACTTTTGAATTTTCGATTGAGCCTGAAATTTCCATTGGGGCAAAAAATCCCTGCATTCCGTCGGTTGCTTCCGGGCTTTGTGTTTGTGGAAGACTGGCTACAAAATTAGAAGCCATTGTAACGGCGTTCACCATTTTTGAGCGTGCCGTTCCTGTGTGCGTTGAAACTCCGGTGAAAAAAACTTCGCTTTTTAGTGCATTAAAACACTCTGTTTCGAGTTCGCCGAGGTTTCCGCCGTCTACAGTGTAGGCCTGAGCTGAACGAATAAGGGTTAAAGGAACGTTGTCCATTCCGTGCCCCGTTTCTTCGTCCGGGCTAAAGCAAACTTCGACTGCGCCGTGTTTTATCTGTGGATTTTCCTTAAAAAAAGCAAGTGTCTGCATAATTTCGGCAATGCCTGCCTTGTCGTCTGCACCGAGCAAAGTTGAGCCGTCTGTAGAAATTATCGTGTCGCCGTCTTTTTGCGTAATCTGAGGTTTTATGTCTTTGCCTGAACATTCTTCGACAGTGTCCATGTGTGCAAGAAGACAGAAAGATTTTTTGTTTTCGGCCCCACAGGAAGAAGGAAGAAAGCCGTAAACATAGCAATGTTCTGTAATTTGAACGTCCTGTAAACCAAAGTCTGTTAATTCTTTTTTGAGAAGACGGGCAAGGTCAAACTGTCTGTCTGTTGAAGGTTGAATTCCCTGGTCAGCACGTGAACTGTCGCTGGTTGTCCAGATTTGTACATATCGTAAAAAACGCTCAAGAAGGGCATTTTTTTGTTCAGTTGAAATAAAACTCATACAAGCATTATAGAAAAAAAACAGGCAAAAAGCCACCAAGGATGGAGATGGAATCTAGTTGCCGCAAAAAGGATTAAATAGGGTTAAACTTCTTTATAACATATTCGAAAGTTGCTGTCTTTGAATCAGTTTGAATGTTGGAATATAAAAATAGTTCCGGGTAGCCGTATGTTTTATTGTAACTTAGAAGTATTGGTTCATAACTTGAACTGGTATCTGTTAGTACAGTTTTTATTGTGGAAAATAGTTTTTCTATGGAGGTAATTACCTCCGTTTCTTCTTCAGATATGTTACTTTCTTCTGAAAATTTTATTGAATTACTTTTGCCGAAAACCGTGATTTGAACTTCGTATGTTTTTGACGTAGAGTCTCCATAATTGAACTCGCCTGTTAAGATAAAAGAGTAGTTTTCGAGGCCTTTTTTGTTCCATTGTGTGTAATTTTCGAGATAAGAGGATTCGCTAAAATCCATTGGTTGACCGCCAGGTCCGTCGGGAGCGTAAGTGTTATGACAGGAAAACGGCAGAAGCGAAATAAACCAGGTTAAAAACATAACGGTAAAGAATGTATGGATAATTTTTTTATTCATTTTCTTCCTCTTCTGGAGTGTAAAAAAAAGGCATAAAAGCAGAATAACAAAAAATTTAAATAAATCAAATTTTTTGTCTGAAAGCTACAGTTGTGCAAGACAGACACAAACTTCCGATTAAAAAAATGGCTAATGTACGGTTAATTGGCGTCATGGAGTGCGCTGAATGTAAAAAGACCGCACAAATTGCACCGCAATTTGTGGCGCGATAGGACGTCGCAAAAACAGTTTGAGCAGAAAACAAATCCGCCACCAGGATGGTGGCACAAAGACAGGCACAAACTTTGACAAACCCGTT
>CAVJSA010000114.1:3610-5182 GCA_963651875.1 Lachnospiraceae bacterium
AAAGCGTTAGGGCGTGTAGCCACGCGTAGCGGCCACTGGACTGAGCACAGCGAGGGAAGCGGCTGGAGCGAAAGCGCAATGGCGGAAGGCCCGACGGCGACTTGTCGCCGGAACGCCCTTTTATTGGAGAAAAAATATGGCAGAAAATCTTGATTCAGTTTATAAATGCATTTCGAGCGAACGTTATACGCCTTATTCTTTGGCACGGAAAATCGGAGCTGTTGCGATTCTGGAGTCGGCGAGTTTTGCGAAGGGGCGTGAGCGTTATTCAATTTTGATGACGGAAGAAGCTTTTAAAATCGTTCAGGACGATGACGGCGTTGCTTTTTTGATTGACGGGGAGCGTGTGCCTTTTGTTGCGACGGAAGATTCTCTCGATGCTCTCGGGCGAAAAAAGCCTGCGGATATTCTGGATGCGCTTTTGTATGTTGCTGAGCAGCACAAAGATTTTGAAAATTCGGCCGATATTCCGGTTCCGGCGTCTGGAATGGGTTATTTGAGCTATGAGTTTGCGCGCCGGTGCGACAATATTCGTTTTTTTGAGCAGGAAGACGAGCTTGGGGTTCCTGAAAGTCTTTTTATTGCTGGGCACATTTACATTGTTTTTGACCATTTTACCGAGACAATGCATATTTTTGGTTTTAACTACAACGAGCACAAAATTGACATTAACGAGGCTGTTGAACGGCTTGTAAAGAGAATCAACGATATGGATTTTTCGTATGTTGATGCCGGGCCTAAAAAGTTTGAATACAAGGTTTTGACGGACATTGAAAAATCAAAGTGTGAATATATTCAGAAAGTTGAAGAATTAAAAAAGCACATTGTTGACGGAGACATTATCCAGGCGGTTCCGAGCCGTCGTGTGCAGATTGAATGCAAGGCAAGCGCAATGCAGGTTTACGGAAAATTGCGCAAGGTGAATCCGTCGCCTTATATGTTCTATCTCGATTTTGGAAATTTTCAGTTGACTGGGGCTAGTCCTGAAAGCCTTGTGCGCGTGCGCGAAGGAAAAGCGTCGATTCATCCGATTGCAGGAACGATTCACCGCGGAAAAAACGAGGCGGAAGACGAAGAATTGAGCAGAGCTTTACGCGAAAATCCGAAAGAGCGTGCTGAGCACCTTATGCTCGTTGACCTTGCAAGAAATGACCTTGGACGCGTGTGCAAAAGCGGAAGCGTTACGGTGCCGCAATATATGGAATGTGAACGTTACAGCCACGTGATTCATCTTGTGTCGAACACGGAAGGGCTTGTAAAAGAAGGCGTAAAACCGATCCAGGTTTTGAGGGCGTCGTTTCCGGCTGGAACTGTTTCCGGGGCGCCGAAAATCAGCGCGATGCAGATTTTAAGCGGTCTTGAAAAAACAAAGCGAAGGTTTTATGCGGGTGCTGTCGGCTATATTCAGAACAACGGCGACCTTGATTTTTGCATTACGATCCGCTCGTGTCTGTGCAAGGACGGCGTTTTTAGTCTGCAGGCCGGCGGGGGAATTGTGTACGACTCAACCCCAGAGCGGGAGTTTACAGAAACGCAGGAAAAACTCGGTGCGCTGATTGACACGCTTACGAA
>CAVJSA010000115.1:0-5083 GCA_963651875.1 Lachnospiraceae bacterium
ATTAAATTCTGTTCAATTACTGACTCTAACTCCGACATTCTTTACACCTTTTTTTAAATTCAATGATATTCTACTTTTCTTCTTGCCAGCCGAGAACGCCGGTTGCGTCGTCTGCAAAAACAAGGGCAATTTTATGGGTTGTTTTTCCGCTGACGCTGTAACGCTCTGCATAGCCTTTTTTTTCTATCTGCTCTAATGCTGCGGCAATGCCTTTTTCAAAGTCTGATGGGGCAACTGTTTTTAGTTCAAAAATGTAAACGTCGCTCTGAGTTGTAACGATTATGTCACTTCTGCCAAAAATCGACTGCATTTCGCTTACTACGTCAAAGCCTGTCATTCTAAAAAGCACGTGAGTAATCGCTTCGTAAAAGTTTTCGCTCATATTTTTCTGTACGATTGTCGGAATATCAGAAAAACACGCTTTTACGATTCTCATTACGTATTCAAGCTCGTTTGCGGCAAACGCTTTTCGCAAATAGTCCACAGAAAGCCCCAAATCATCGTCTGGAACACTTATAAATTTTGGCAAAATCGCGTTTAAAAATCCGTCTTCAACTTCTTTGTTCGGAAAGCCCAAAGTGTAAATGCGACCTCTTTTTTCAAAATCTTTTATTGTAAGGTAACCGCTTTGGTAGATCACTGGGAGCATATTTTTGCTGTCTGGGTCGTAATCCTTAAACTGACTTTCCGTTGCCCGTCTTCCGTCCATAATCGAAAAAAGCTGGAACGGCTGGTTTTGCAAAGTTTTTACTAAAAAAGAAGGGGTTCCGCTTTCAAACCAGTACGAGCCAAAGTCTGAATTTTTTAAGCATCGTAAAAGACAGAACGGATTGTAAACGCCTTCGCTGTTTGGAGTAAAATGGTAGCCGTCGTACATTTTTGCAAGTTCTGCTTTTGTTTCTTCAAGAGAAAGTTCCTGCGCCCGGGCCAGTTCTTCAATTTCCGGCATAAAATACTGTTCAAGTTCAGTTTCAGAAATTCCGCAGAGAGAAGAATATTTTTCTTCTAAAGAAATGTCCTCCAGCTGATTTAAGCCACTAAAAATATTCATATGACTGATTCTTGTAATTCCGGTTATAAACAAAAAGCGGATATACTGGTCATTTGCCTTAAGCGTTACATAAAAATCGCGCAAGACTGTCCTGTTTTTTTCTTCGTATTCGGTGTAAAGTGCGTCTAAAATAGGCTTGTCGTATTCGTCAATTAAAATTACAACCTGCCTGCCTGTAATTTCGTTTGCTTTTTGGATGACTTTTTCAAAACGGTTTGCAAAACGCGCTTCTTTTTTTTCAATTCCATATTTTTCTTCGTATTTTGAAAGTATGTAATTTAGATTTGCATTTAAACTTTCATCAGTTGAAAAACCATCTTGCGCAAAATTTAACTTTATCACCGGATACTCAATCCAGTCTTTTTCTAATTTTTCAAGAGCAAGACCAGTAAAAAGTTCTTTTTTGCCTGAAAAATACGCTTCTAGCGTTGAAATAAAAAGGCTTTTTCCAAATCGGCGCGGACGGCTTAAAAAATAAGGCTTTCCCTCGGTTGCAAGTTTGTAAACAAAAGCCGTTTTATCTGCGTAAACTGCATTGCGCGCGCGAATTTCTGAAAATGTCTGAATGCCAATCGGCAAAAATCTTCCCTGAGCCATAACAAAAATGTAGCACGTTTCTAGTATAAATTAAAGTGTAATAGATTGTCTGGTCGAGCCCGACAATGACATGGTGGGTCGCGACAATGACACCCTTACTGTCATTCCCCGACTTGATCGGGGAACTACTCTCCACAATAGATTGTCGGGTCAAGCCCGACAATGACACGGGAGGGACTCGGCAATGACACGGGGACAGAGACCGCCAATAGCTGTTTTACTTTTCTTCTTTCCAGCCGAGAACACCGGTTGCGTCATCTGCAAAAACAAGGGCGATTTTATGGGTTGTTTTTCCGCTGACGCTGTAGCGTTCTGCGTAGCCTTTTTTTTCTATCTGCTCTAAGGCCGCGGCAACGCCTTTTTCAAAGTCTGATGGGGCAACTGTTTTTAATTCAAAAATGTAAACATCGCTCTGAGTTGTAACGATTATGTCACTTCTGCCAAAAATCGACTGCATTTCGCTTACTACGTCAAAGCCTGTCATTCTAAAAAGCACGTGAGTAATCGCTTCGTAAAAGTTTTCGCACATATTTTTCTGTACGATTGTCGGAATGTCAGAAAAACACGCTTTTACGATTTTCATTACGTATTCAAGCTCGTTTGCGGCAAAGGCTTTTCGTAAATAGTCCACAGAAAGCCCCAAATCGTCGTCCGGGACGCTTATAAATTTGGGCAAAATCGCGTTTAAAAATCCGTCTTCAACTTCTTTGTTCGGGAATCCTAAAGTGTAAATGCGGCTGTCTTCGGTTTCTTCAAAATTTTTAATCGTTAAATAACCGCTCTGGTAAATCACGGGGAGCATATTTTTGCTGTCTGGGTCGTAATCCTTAAACTGACTTTCCGTTGCCTTGCGGCCGTTCATAATCGAAAAAAGCTGGAACGGCTGGTTTTGCAAAGTTTTTACAAGGAAAGAAGGGGTTCCGCTTTCAAACCAGTAAGAGCCAAAGTCTGATTCACTAAGGGCTTTTAAAAGACAGAACGGATTGTAAACGCCTTCACTGTCAGGAGTAAAATGGTAACCGTCGTACATTCTTGCAAGTCGTTTTTTAATTTCTTCTACAGAAAGTTTTTTCTTCTGAGCCAGTTCTTCAATTTCAGGGGTAAAATACTGTTCAAGCTCGGTTTCGCTTACTCCACAGATTGATGCATATTTTTCATTCAAAGAAATATCATTCAGCTGATTCAGTCCACTAAAGATATTCATATGACTGATTCGGGTAATTCCGGTTATAAACAAAAAGCGGATGTATTGGTCATTTGCCTTAAGCGTTACATAAAAATCGCGCAGGATTGTCCTGTTTTTTTCTTCGTACTCGGTGTAAAGTGCGTCTAAAATAGGCTTGTCGTATTCATCGATTAAAATTACAACCTGTCTGCCAGTAACCTCGTTTGCTTTTTGGATGACTTTTTCAAAACGGTTTGCAAAACGCGCTTCTTTTTTTTCAATTCCATATTTTTCTTCGTATTTTGAAAGTATGTAATTTAGATTTGCATTTAAACTTTCATCTGTTGAAAAACCATCTTGTGCAAAATTTAACTTAATCACCGGATACTCAATCCAGTCTTTTTCTAATTTTTCCAGAGCAAGACCAGTAAAAAGTTCTTTTTTGCCTAAAAAATACGCTTCCAGCGTTGAAATAAAAAGGCTTTTTCCAAATCGGCGCGGACGGCTTAAAAAATAAGGCTTTCCCTCGGTTGCAAGTTTGTAAACAAAAGCCGTTTTATCTGCGTAAACTGCATTGCGCGCGCGAATTTCTGAAAATGTCTGAATGCCAATCGGCAAAAATCTTCCCTGAGCCATAACAAAAATGTAGCACGTTTCTAGTATAAATTAAAGTGTAATAATGGAGGGGAAAGTCTTCCCCCACGCGCTCCAGGAGAACTGCCAACAACGCATACTTTTCTATAATTTTGCGCCAGGGACGGCGCGTAAGTTTTAGTTGCCCGCAAGAAACAAAGTTTCTTGATGCGACACGAGGGCGCAACCCTTCTGCGGGGACACCCCGCAACGCCCCGTTAGTTTTGGTTACCATAATAAAAAAAATTGCAAGCAAAATAACCAACTTTCCACGCTTGTCTTATGTCATTCCCCGGCTTGACCGGGGAATCTGCTTACGACTATAGATTGTCGGGTCAAGCCCGACAATGACACGGAAGGGGCACGGCAATGACACCCTTACTGTCATTCCCGCACTTGATGCGGGAATCTACTTATACAAACATATTCTGTAACATGTATTTTTTTATATTTTTGAGTGTATTGCACTTTTGCTGGTGTAGGGTGATAAGGTGGTCGAGGTTTTGAAAATACTCACCAATCCAACGCTGTTCATCTTTTGATTTCGGAATCATAAATTCAAATTCATCTATTTCTTTTGATGACACATTTGGTTGAGCTCCTGCAACAAGAACTGCAGATAATTGGTCTGCGAATAACGGCGTTCTCATAATCGTCCTTATAAAACTATACTCGCAAATATCTGTAGGCACAAAATAACCTACCCGTTGATTTTGATAGTATTTCTGTCCTTTTTCAGCATATAATACTGACACTTTTCCCGTTGTTGCTCCAGACATTGCGAGTACAGTAGCCCCGTCATAAAGGGTATATACCTCGTCATAGTTCTGTTCATTATAGTACGCAAAATCTGATCCTACCGAACCATCCGATAATATGTTTGAGATTCGGACTATTGGAACTCCTTCAGAGCGATATTCATTACTTTTAAAGGCAAATCCACCTCGAAGTGGAGCAATGTCCCCCAACTTCCTTTCTTCCCAGTCTTCTGTAAATCCTTTAAATCTGATTTGTGGGACTGTCTGGCCATTTTGCACAAACATTTTTTGCAGCATGTATTTTTTTAAAGTTTTTGTTTCTTCGCACTTTTGCTGATGCAGGGTGATCAGGTGGTCGAGATTGAAGAAATATTCTCCAATTTTCTCTTCTTCCTCAATATCTTTAGGAAAACAAATATCATATGATGATAACTGAGGAACTGTTAACTGCGGAACTCCTGTCGATTCAACAACAACCTTGTGATTGTTAATTGCATTTTCCAAGAAGTAACAATCATGATTTGAACGAATAGCAAGTAGTCTCACAACTGGCGTAAAATCAGTATTTCTTGCCTGTGCATGTCCTACTTCGCCACGACCTGTAACAGTAACCGCCGGTGCTTTTACTCTATAATAATGGTTATAATATCCAACAATTCCATCATTTGTTAAAGCATTTGCGTAGATTGGGTATGTGCCGTCATCAACTACTTTTTCTTTATCAATATCGCCACCTGCTAATATCTCGATTGCTTCATCTCCCAACTTACGCTCTTCCCACTCTTCTGTATATCCCTTAAATCTTATTTTTGGTTTTGCCATGCGCCTAGCCCTCCATTTTTTTTATCAGGGCGTTTAATGAAGCGGCAATATTTTTAT
>CAVJSA010000116.1:0-4920 GCA_963651875.1 Lachnospiraceae bacterium
TACATTTCTTTAAAAACAGAACCGAAGTTTTTAATATAATCAATAAACGAAGTATAACTCAAAACAAGGCAGACAACGTAAAGTGCCTGGATTACAAGTTTTACATAAGAATAAAACGCAGTTACATCAATTCCAAAATGAACGTTAAATACTTCAACTAAACCAAAACGGATAAAACATTCAGCAGCGAGCATAAAAAAGCCGGAAATTATATAGAAAACAGTTTTTACTTTTCCGCTTTTGCGGGCAGCAATTGCAACTCCGTTGCGGATTGCAAGCATTCTTAAAAAGTTCTGACAGAATTCGCGGTACATAATTAAAATAAAAATTATAACCGGCATATAACTGCCCATTTTGCTGTCAAAAGAATTCATTGCAGAAACAAAAACCGTTAAATTCAACATTACGTCTGCAAAAGGATCAAAAAGTTTGCCTAAATCACTAACTTCGTTATTTTTGCGGGCATAATGACCGTCCCAGTAATCGGTAAGCTCCATAACAATCAACGAAGGAATCATCAGCGCAGCAGAAATAAAAGCTAAAGTTTTATTACCAGTCCAAATCGGAATATTGTAAAGAAGAAAGAAGATCGGTGCAAAAACCAATCTGGCAAAAGTAAATTTATTAGAAACTTTCATACGTCAAAGTATCCTGACAAGGCGATAAAAAGTCAAGTTACACGATTTTTCCACTAAGCAAAAGCCTTTATCTAACGGCGACGCTCAAACGTAAATGCTTCTAAAAACTTCTTTGCTCGTTCTGTCTTTGGAGTTGTAAAAAATTCTTCCGGGGTGGCTTGTTCTACAATGTTTCCGCTGTCTATAAAAACAATGCGGTCGGCAACTGCCCGGGCAAATTCCATCTGGTGGGTAACAATAAGCATTGTGCGTTTTTCTTTTGCTAAATCCATCATAACGTCTAAAACTTCGCGTACCATTTCCGGGTCAAGGGCGGCGGTAACTTCGTCAAACAATAAAACTTCCGGATTCATGCAAAGGGCGCGGACAATGGCAACTCTCTGTTTTTGGCCACCGCTAAGCTGCCTCGGATAGGCATTTTTTTTGTCTAAAAGTCCTACGCGCTCAAGAAGTTTTTCTGCCTGCTTCTGCACTTCCGCTTTGTCGCGCTTTTGTGCTTTTAGTGGACCTAGCATAACGTTTTTTAAAACGTTCATATTCGGAAATAAATCATAACTTTGAAAAACCATTCCAACTCTCTGGCGGATTAAGTGCATGTCTTTGCTGCGGTTACTTATAACTTCGCCGTCAAGCCTTATCTGTCCGCCCTGAATCGTTTCCAGGCCGTTTATGCAGCGTAAAAGTGTAGATTTTCCGCATCCGCTCGGACCTAAAATTACGACAACTTCCCCCTGTTCAACATTTAAACTGACGTTTTTTAAAATTCCGCCTGCTTCTTTATATGATTTTTCTACGTTTTCAATTTCAAGTAATGCCATTTTTAAGCCCTTTAAAAAAATTATTCACTTTTTTGTTTTTTTTCAATTTTTGATGCCACAAACGAAAGCGGCCAGCAGACAATAAAATACATAAAGAAAATCACCGCATACACTGCAATGGACGCGCTAGGAATCGTAAGTCGGTTTGCTTCAATAATCTGCTGCCCGATTTTTACAACTTCAATTACCCCGACAAAAACAACCAGAGAAGTAGTTTTTATCATTCGCGTAATTAAATTCATGCTCAAAGGAATAAGCCTTTTTAATGTCTGCGGAATAATTATGTACACAAAAATCTGACTTTCCGTCAAACCTATTGCCCGTCCGCTTTCGTACTGATGTTTTGGCATAGTTTCCAGCGCACCGCGAACTAAATCGCCCATTTCTGCAGTTCCCCAGAGCGTAAAAACAAGGACAGAAGCTGCTTCGCCCGACATAGAAATGCCAAACGCGTGAGTAATTCCAAAATACGCTAAAAAAAGCAAAACCATCTGAGGCATAATCCTCATAAACTCAAGATAGATTTTACAGATTATTTTTACCGGCTTAATTTTTACCGTCATTAAAATGCCAAACAAAAAACCTAAAAAAATAGAAAAAACAACGGAAACAGCCGCAATTCTAATCGTAACTCCAAGCCCGCCAAGCAATCTTACAAAATTCCGTCCTTTAAAAATTATGTTAAAAGCCTCTGTAATTGCGTTAAGCGTTTCCAAATTGTGCATACTTTAACCTTTTTTCTAAAAAATAACTCAAAAGCGAAATCGGCAGTAAAATTATAAAATAAGCGATTACAAGTAAAAGCAGAGCTTCTTCCGTTTTGTAATACAAACCAATCTGATCTTTTGCGACCATCATTAAATCTGCAAGAGCAACCGCACTAAAAACCGAAGTTTCTTTAAGCATAAAAATAAAATTAGCACAAAGCCCCGGCATACTAACAGCAAAAGCCTGCGGAAGCACAACGTAACGGACAATCTGTATTTTATTTAAGCCAATACACATTCCGCTTTCTAACTGAGACCGTCCGACAGTTTCGAGGGCACTTCTAAAAGTTTCTGCCATGTAAGAGCCACCCAAAAAAGTAAGACCGATAACGCCGCACTGCTCGCCAGTAAACATAATTCCAAGTTTTGGCAGGGCATAATACAAAAAAAACAGCTGAATAAGCAGCGGAGTATTGCGCGAAAGTTCCGTATAAACAACAACAATCTGCCTTAAAACAGGAATTTTCCAGTAACGAGCAATTGCACAAAAAACCCCTACAATAATCGAAAGAAAAATTCCTGCAAGCCCAAGCCTCAGCGTTAAAAGGGCAGCCTTAACAAAAAGCGGAATCGTCTGATTTATATAATTAAAGTCCATATTCCAAAAAAATGACGACTTTTGTCACTCAAGCCGCCATTATAGTAAGTTTATAAAATTTAGTCTTTAAAATTTTTTTTTATTTGGGCGCGGGCAGAAAATTACAATTTTCCGCCTTCTACAACTAAAGCGTCGGCGTCTGAATCTGCACCGTAAACACTTCTTAAAGTTGCTTCGTAGTCAGCGTGGAAGAATTTTTCTTTGCCGAGTTCAACAATTTCGTTGTTAATCCAGTTTAAAAGGTCTGTATTGCCTTTCTGCACAGCTGGCGAAATTGCATCTAAACTTCCGATAGAGTCAGCTCCAGCGCCAACTGCAAATCCTTTGTTTTCGATTGCCCAGGCAAGAACTTCCGTATTGTCTGTAGAAAGTGCGTCTCCACGGCCAGACAAAAGAGCGTTGTAAGCGTCTGCATAAAGATCAAATTTTTTAAGGTTAATTTCCGGATAGTTTTTAGAAAAGAATGTTTCTGCAGTTGTTCCAGAAGCAACAATCAAAGTTTTTCCGTTCAACTGTTCAGGGGCAGTAATTAAAGCATTTTCTGGAGAAACAATTCCAAGGGCAACTTTCATGTAAGGAAGTGCAAAATCAACTTTTTCTGCACGTTCTGGAGTTACGGTAAAGTTTGCAAGAACAATGTCAACTTTGCCAGTTGCAAGAACTTCGACGCGGTTTGCAGGTTCTACTGGAACATACTTTACTTTTACGCCTAAATCTTTTGCAATTCTGTTTCCAAAGTAAACGTCGTAGCCCTGATATTCGCCGTTTTCGTCAACATAGCCAAAAGGTTTTTTGTCGCTAAAAACAGCAATTTTTATTACTTTTGATTTTTGAATTTCGGCAACAGTTCGTGCCGTAGTTTTATTTCCACCACAAGAAACAGCTGAAACAACAAAAAGAGAAACAACTGCAACTGATAATAATTTAACAAACTTTTTCATAAGCATAACCTCACTTACCTTTCTTTTCCTATTAGTTTAATAGGTTGGATAAGTAAGTTATACATTTTATTACCTAGTTATTCAATAGGTTATAAGAAAAAAATATAAAATAATTCAATTGGCAAGTTTTTTTCAGCATGCAAATAGCCGTAGCAGTGCACCCTCGTATCGCGACAAGAAACGTTGTTTCTTGCAGATATTACAGTTTACGCCCGTCCGTGGCGCTACAAAATGGGTGCAGTTCACTGACTCCCGGCGAGAGGCTATTTGCAATACTTTTACTAAACCTCGACATTTAGACTGATTAGGTGGCGTTGGCTGATTGTACACAAGTATCAAATACCGGCACGCATAAAAAAAGCAGTCTCCGGCAAAATTACCAGAAACTGCTTTGTAAACATTTTTTTACTTGTTTACTCTGTCCTTAAGGGCTTTTCCTGCCTTAAATTTTGGACATTTTGAAGCTGCGATTTTAATTGTTTCGCCAGTTTTTGGGTTGCGGCCTTCTCTTGCTGAACGTTCACCAACATCGAAAGTACCAAATCCTAAAAGCTGAACAGCTTCGCCTTTTTCAAGCGACTTTGCTACGTTTTCTGTAAAAGCCTTGATAAAAAGGTCTGTATCTTTCTTAGAAAGATTTGTGTCTGCTGCAATAGCATCAATGAGTTCTGCTTTGTTCATTTGTGTCTCCAATTTGTGTTTTTCTAGGAAGTTAGAATATACACCAGAATTTCATTATCGTATAGATTCAAAACCCATATATTAAAAGATAGTTTCTTTTTTTGTGTTTTTTATTGTTTTTTTAGGTCATTTTTTGCCAGGGCAAAAAAAAACTGGCAGTGAGCAGTTACGATGTTTTTGTGTCATTGCCGGGCCTTGTTTTTTTTGTCATTGTCGGGCTTGACCCGACAATCTGTTTGCAGGAAGAGATTCCCCGGTCATGCCGGGGAATGACATAGAAATCAAGTGCGGGAATGACAATGGTTAGTCACGATGATGAAATGACAACGCACCGTGTCATTATCGGGTCTTGCTTTTTTTTGTCATTGTCGGGCTTGACCCGACAATCCATTTGCCGAAAGAGATTCCCCGGTCAAGATGAGTGAACTGACCCCCAAAAATAGGACACCCACGGAGGTGTTAAAATGGGGAAAAATC
>CAVJSA010000117.1:0-4813 GCA_963651875.1 Lachnospiraceae bacterium
ATCTTTTTTTATAATGACTTGCATGCCGATGCACACAATTCATTATTAAGAGAACTTTTTAGACAGCCCCGTCCTTGCGCTGTCGCGCAAGGGATGCTTGCGTATCGGTCTAGCGACCGCTACGCTGCGAGTTTGCTTCCGCAAACTCGTTATTTTACGTGTGCGCATTCTGCGCACGTCCTTGCGCTGTCGCGCAAGGGATAGTAGGGGCGCCGCAGGCGTTCTGCTGACAGGATGTCAGCAGAATGGAGCGCTTGACGCGGAACCCCGGATAGCCCGGTCTGCCGTTTACGGCAGATGCGCCCAAATTCTCTCTAAAATTAAAAAATCTATTTTTTTACTGAAAAAATCTTTGAAAGTGCTTTTACAAGCTGAACGTTTTCTTCGTGGGCTTTTATGGAAATTCTGTACCAGCTTAAATCCATGCCGTAAAAGTCTGAACAACCGCGGATTACAATTTTAGAAGCTGCCAAAGCCTGACACAGAGGAGCTTTAAACGGATTTGGAGAAGAATCTTCTTCGTTTACCAGCGACTGCTTTTTAGGACCGTTATGACCTTTTTTATTTTTGCCACGAACGTTTTCCAAAGCATAGTCCCCGGCAATTTTCTGCAATTCTTCGTTTAACTGAATTAAAATGTAGTTGCCTTCCCCACTCAAAACCCTTGCACCAATCGAAACAAAATAGTCCGACAGATATTTTCGCTCTTCTTTTACGAGTTTTAACATCTGCTTGTGCCATGAATTGCTTTCGATTTCTGCCTGCATTACGGCATTTCCTGTAACCTGAGCGTCGGTACTGATTGTCCACGGGCGCATTGCATTTACAAGATGATTATAAACTTCGGAACTAAAACACAGGGCATAACCGAGACGAAGCCCCGCCATTCCGTAGAATTTTGTAAACGCATTTAAAATTATAAGATGAGGGAATTCTGAAGAACGTTCTATTAAAATGCGGACATTTTTTTCTGCTTCTTCGCTAAACTGACAAAAGCATGAATCCAAGACCAGAACTGTATTTGATTTTTCGCAAAGCTGGGCAATACGAACAATCATATCTAAAGGCATAACGTTTCCGGCAGGATTTGAAGGGCTTGCCATAAACATTAAAGGAACTCCGCCAGAAAGAATCTTTTCGAGATGAGAAAAATCGTTTTCTGTAAACACAAAGTCGTTTTCTTCCTGCAGTGTAAGGTGAAGAATTTTGTCCTCGCTGCATGCCATTAAAAGTGCATTTTCGTATTCGGAAAAAGCAGGTTCAACAATGAGGTTGAATGCAGTTCCCTGAACGTTTTTTCCAAAAACCATTGAGATAAGCTGGGTAATATCGGCAGCCCCGGAACCACAAAGAACAGGTCCGTTAAAATTCCAGTATTCAGAAATTGATTCTTTTAAGTCGCTGCAGTTTGGATCTGGATAAGCTGCTAAAATGTCTGGATTAAGGGAAAGTGCAAGCAAGGCTTTGGAAGCTGCTTTATGAACGCCTAAGGGACTTGTATTTGCAGAAAAGTCCAGATAATCATCTAATCTTCTTGAATTGGTTCCACCATGAAAAAACATAATGAGTAAATTATATCACCTTGTTTAAATCTCATAAATAGAAAATCAGTTAATTTGCAATTAGTCTTTATTTTTGGTAAATTATGCTAATCGCGGTTAATTTTTGCCGCTTTTTTATTTTTCGCTTTTTCAGATGTTACGTTTGGGATGACCGCAAGGCATCAGCAAGTATATCAATGACAGAAAAAAAAATCATTTTTACACAAAGCGCAGTTGGTATAACAAAAATTGCATCCTTGTAATTTTTGTTACGGCAGTTTTTTGCCCAAAGTTTGCAAAACTGTTATTCAGCACTTTACATGTTGCCACTAGCGCGGAGTTTTTCGAGGAGAATGGTATGAATAAGTACGTCAAACGGTATCTTATTGATGCAATGGGTGGAATGGCTCAAGGTCTTTTCGCATCGCTTTTAATCGGAACAATCATTAAAACACTCGGTCAGCAGCTTTCGCTTGCCTGGTCAAATCCTGTCTTTAAGTTTTTAGTTGATGCAGGTTCTTTTGCAACAGATGCTCACGTTGTTGGAGCTGCAATGGCAACAGGAATCGGTTTTGCAATGAAGGTTTCGCCACTCGTTCTCTTTTCGCTTGCCGCAACAGGAAGCGCCGCAAACGTAAGCGGTGGAGCGGGAGGCCCGCTTGCAGTTCTTTTTATTGCAATAATTTCTGCGGAAGTTGGAAACCTTGTCAGCGGAAAAACACGTGTAGACATTATCGTAACTCCGCTTGTAACAATAATATCAGGCGCACTTTTAACAGTTTTAACCGCCCCATTTATCGGAAAAATCGCACTTTCTTTTGGAAACATCATTGTCTGGGCAACAACACTGCGTCCGTTCCTTATGGGAATAATTATTTCTCTCTTGGTTGGAATTCTTTTAACCCTGCCAGTAAGTTCTGCTGCAATCTGCGCAGCTTTAAGCCTTACAGGTTTAGCCGGAGGAGCTGCAACAGCCGGCTGCTGTGCACAAATGGTAGGCTTTGCAATCCTGAGTTTTAAGGAAAACCGCTGGTCAGGTCTTTTAAGTCAGGGCTTAGGAACAAGCATGCTTCAAATGCCAAATATCGTAAAAAATCCAAAAATCTGGATTCCGGCCTGCTTAACTTCGGTTATTACAGGCCCAGTTGCAACCTGCATTTTTAAGCTGGAAATGAATGGTGCAGCAGTAAGTTCTGGAATGGGAACCTGCGGTCTTGTAGGACCGATCGGAATTATTTCTGGCTGGTTTGCCCCGTCTCAGGCAGCCATTACACACGGAGCCCTTGCAATTTCGCCTTCTAGTTTTGACGTTGCAGGCTTAATTATGGTTTGCTTTGTTCTTCCGGCAGTTTTAACATTCTTATTCGGCAAACTTTTTAGAAAAATCGGCTGGATAAAAAAAGGCGACCTGCTTCTTCCAGAAAACAAAAAGGATTTGCAAAAAGATTTACCAAAAGATTTGCAGAAAAAATCCTAAACTCAAGTATAATAGTTTTTGGAGCAACAAAAACACAATGACAGAAAAATCCAGATTATCTTTAGTTCAACTTTCAAAAAACGTTTATTTTATTCCGTCTGCAACAAACATCGGCGTAATTGCCTTAAAGCAAAACGACGACACTGTTCACATTTATTTAATTGACAGCGGAAACGATGACTTTTGGGCAAAGACAATCTGGCAGGCTGTCCTGGAATATTTTTCTCCGCTTTTTACAAAAATCAAGCTCGTTGCCGTTATAAACACACATTCACACGCAGACCACTGCGGTGGCAACGACTATCTTAGAACAAACACCGGTTGTCAAATCTGGGCTAGCGAAGGAGAAGCCGCAATAATGCAATGCCCGCTTCTCGAAACTGGTCTTATCTGGGGTGGCATGCCGGTTAAAGAACTGGAAACAAAATACTTTGTGGCAAAGCCCTGCACCGTAGATAAGTCATTTAAAAATGATTCAGTTTTTTACCTGGAACAAACAGTAAAAGTTGAAGTAATTTCTCTAAAAGGCCACTACATTGACCAGACAGGATTTCTGCTTACAGACACAGACGGCAAAAAGACAATGTTTGCAGGAGACACCTTAAGCGGAAGGAATGCAATCAAAAAATACTGGATTCAATATCTGTTTGACGAAAAACTTTCAAAACAAAGCTTAAAAAAACTTTCACAGATACAGGCAGACTTTTACGTTCCAGGCCACGGAGAGCACGTAACCGAAATTGAAGGCCTGGTAGAATTAAACACACTCGCCCTGCTCGAAACTGAAAACATGATTTTAGACGAACTAAAAACGCCCAAAACAGCAGAACAGGTTTTAAAGGCAGTTGCCGACCGCAATTCAATAGAATTAAAACTCTCTCAATTTGTCCTTATCGGCTGTACAGTGCGCTCCTATTTAAGTGCTCTTTCCGACGAAGGAAAAATCAAATACGAAATAAAAGAAAACACAATGCTCTGGTCAAAAGTGTAATTTTGCAGGTGGGCTCTCTCCTGCACCACGCCCGCCCTACACAGGCCCAGCCACTACATATCCGCAAACTCGCTTACATTGCGCCAAAATTATTCTTCAACAATCTTAACGCCACTAGAACAGCCTAGTCTCGAAGCGCCGGCTTCGACCATTTTTAAGGCCTGTTCGTAAGTGTGGATTCCGCCGCTTGCCTTTACTCCAAGCTCGTTTCCGACAGTGCGCCTCATAAGTTCAACTGCATGAACACTCGCCCCGCCACTTCCAAAACCAGTCGAAGTTTTTACAAAATCCGCCCCGGCCTTTTTTGCAAGTTCACAAACATGGACAATTTCTTCGTCAGTTAAGTAACAGGTTTCAAGAATTACTTTTTCTACAATTTTTTTATTTTCGCCACAGTCCACATCATCAACTGCACAACGAACAGCAAAAATTTCTTCAAAAACATCGTCCCAGCGCCCATCTTTTACAGCGCCAAGATTTATAACCATATCAACTTCGTCCGCACCTTCAGAAACACACATTGCCGCCTGGCTCGCCTTATCGTCAATAGAATTAGCTCCAAGCGGAAAAGCAATTACAGTGCAAACCTTTACTCCACTGCCACGCAAAATGTCCGCAGCAAAAGAAACATAAGACGGATTTACACAAACACTCGCAAATCCATATTTTTTTGCTTCGCTGCAAAGTTTTTCAATATCTTTTTCTCCAGCACAGGCAGAAAGCTGAGTATGATCAATAATTTTTGCAATTTCTTTTTTATTCATAAAAATCTCCTAAAAAAGTCCAGTTTTGTAAAATTAAAAC
>CAVJSA010000118.1:0-4626 GCA_963651875.1 Lachnospiraceae bacterium
GGGCAGATTCCAAAAGATAGCGGAAACGCTCTTCAAGAGAGCGGTCTTTTTTTTCATTGCCGTAAACACTTTCCCATTCTTCAAGATGAGAGTTTAAAACTTCTTTTAGAGAAGAAGATGAATCGTATTTTTTTCCGTTAAAATCAAAGTAAAACACCGGATACTTTATCCAGTCCTGCTCAAACTCAGCAATTTTTAAGCCTTCAAAAAGTTCCTTTTTGCCTTCAAAGTAAGCGCGCATTGTGGAAAGTAAAAGGCTTTTTCCAAAACGGCGAGGACGGCTTAGAAAATACTGTCGGCCCTCGCTGGCGAGACGATAAATAAATTCTGTTTTATCAACATACAAAAATTTTTCTTTTCGTAAGATCTCAAAACTCTGTACGCCGATTGGAAGTTTTCGGATATTCATAAGGAAGATTATATTATGAACTATAAAAAAAATAAATTGTTTGCTTCCCTGCGCCGTCGATAGTGCACATTATAGCAAAGACAGCGTTGTCCGATGTGCCTCACCGTCATTCCCGATCTCGACTTATGCGTCATTCCCCGGCTTAACTGGGGAATCTCTTCTAGCAACAGATTGCCGTGTCGTGGCACGGCAATGACATGGAGGCAATCCAGCCAATGACAAAATACATTGTGTCATTCCCGCACTTGATGCGGGAATCTCTTATCGACGATAGATTGTCGGGTCAAGCCCGACAATGACAAAACGCAGCCCGGCAATGACGCGGTTGACTGTCAGTTCAGGATTCTGTCTTACAGCCTGCAAAGTCTAAAACTAATCCTGCAAGCAACAACACCGCAAGATTTTTGATTGATTTTTTCATCTCTTTCCTCCATGTAGTAAACCACTTTTTATGAAAATTTTTATTTAAAAACAAAAAGACCGTCTGCACCTCGCATTTTTGCGGACACAAACGGTCTTTATTTTTTTGAACTGTATTTTTTGAAAAAGGGCGGATTTCTAACTGTGAACTGTGAACTGTGAACTGTGAACTGTGAACTGTGAACTGTGAACTGTGAACATTATTAAACTCCCTTTTTGTTTGTCAACAAGTTGACATGAACTATTTTAACACGCTCTTAAAAAAAACTATTTATTATGCGCCGTCCGTGGCGCAAGTCGCAGAAAAGCTGGCAGTTGTCTGCCCTCCTTGCAAAACTGCAAAAAAAAGGCTGCCTGAAAAACAGACAGCCTTCTTACTTATGAAAAGCTAAAACTTAGAAACTTCCTGCTACTGCAACTGCACATGCTACTGTACAGCCTACCATCGGGTTGTTTCCCATGCCCATAAAGCCCATCATTTCTACGTGTGCTGGAACTGAAGAGCTGCCTGCAAACTGTGCGTCTGAGTGCATGCGACCTAATGTATCTGTAAAGCCGTAAGAAGCTGGACCTGCAGCCATGTTATCCGGGTGCAATGTGCGTCCTGTACCGCCGCCACTAGCTACAGAGAAGTATTTTTTGCCTGCGAGCAAGCGTTCCTTTTTGTATGTTCCTGCAACAGGGTGCTGGAAACGTGTCGGGTTTGTAGAGTTTCCTGTGATAGAAACATCAACATCCTCGTGCCACATGATTGCAACGCCTTCGCGAACATCATCTGCGCCGTAGCATTTTACGATAAGGCGTTCCGGGTTGTTGCCGTATGGAACTTCTTTTACAACTGTAAGAGCCTTGTCTGTTCCTTCGCCGTTAAAGTAGTCGAATTTTGTCTGAACATATGTAAATCCGTTGATGCGGCTGATAATCTGAGCTGCGTCTTTTCCAAGACCGTTCAAAATAACACGGAGCTTGTTCTTGCGAACTTTGTTTGCGTTTGCTGCGATTTTGATTGCGCCTTCAGCAGCTGCGAAAGACTCGTGTCCTGCAAGGAAAGCAAAGCACTGTGTTTCTTCAGAAAGAAGACGAGCACCAAGGTTTCCGTGTCCGAGACCTACTTTGCGGTCATCTGCTACAGAGCCTGGAAGACAGAATGCCTGCAAGCCTTTTCCGATGTTAGCTGCTGCAGTTGAACCTGTCTTGTCGCCAGTTTTTTCTGCTTCTTTAATTGCGATTGCTGAGCCCAAAACATAAGCCCATTTTGCGTCTTCAAAACAAATCTGCTGTGTTGACTGGCAGATTTCGTATGGGTCAAATCCACGAGCCTTGCAAAGGTCGCGAGCCTGGTTCAAACCTTCTTCGCCTTCTGCAAAACCATATTCTTTTAAAGCCTTGTTTACCTGTGGGATACGGCCTTCATAATCTTCAAATAATGACATATCGTTTTCCTCCGTTCCTACTATTCTTTTCTTGGGTCAATAAGGCGAACCATGCCCTGATCTTCTGTTACACGACCATAGTGTGTGCGTGCCTTTTCAATTGCTTCTTTTGGATCTGTGCCAGCTTTAAGAGCGTCCATCAGTTTTCCAAAGTTGATGCAGTTGTAGCCGATAACCTGGTTGTCCTTGTCAACAGCCATTGTTTCAACATAGCCTTCTGTCATTTCGAGGTAGCGTGGACCAGTCTTGCGTGTTGCAAACATTGTTCCAACCTGAGAGCGGAGATTCTTTCCGAGATCTTCGAGAGAAGCGCCAACTTTAAGACCGCCTTCTGAATAAGCTGACTGTGTGCGTCCGTAAACAATCTGCATGAAAAGTTCACGCATTGCAGTGTTGATTGCGTCGCAAACAAGGTCTGTGTTCAAGGCTTCGAGAAGAGTTTTTCCGATAAGGATTTCACTTGCCATAGCAGCTGAGTGAGTCATACCAGAACAGCCGATTGTTTCTACAAGAGCTTCTTCGATGATTCCGTCTTTAACGTTCAAAGAAAGTTTGCAGCATCCCTGCTGTGGTGCACACCAGCCGATACCGTGTGTAAAACCTGAAATGTCTTTGATTTCTTTTGCCTGAACCCATTTTCCTTCTTCTGGAATTGGAGCAGGTCCGTGATATGCGCCTTTAGCCAAAGGACACATATGTTCTACTTCTGCTGTGTAGATCATAGATTTCTCCTAAAAATAAAAATCTCGTTTGATTTCGTCTCTTTTTAGGAAGAGACAGTTTCTCTGATGCATGGTCTTTAAATTCAATATACTGAATACAACCGTGCATTATTTTTGCCTTGATTATAGTTTTTTTAAAAACTTAATACAATCAATTTGTAAAAATTAAAAAGACAGAGAACAAAAATCTAACAAAAAAATAAACCAGCGCTCTGTCAGTTGTGTTAGCCTAAAGCATGGCTTTCGAGAATTGCAATGATTATTCCGCCGATAAGAACAGAACCGATCTGACCGGAAACATTTGCACTTACTGCATGCATAAGGATAAAATTCTGGTCATCTTCTTTTAATGCCATTTTCTGAACGACACGGCTTGCCATCGGAAAAGCAGAAAGTCCGCAGGCTCCAAGCATCGGGTTAAGCTTATTCTTTCTAAAGAGATTGAGGAATTTTGCAAATAAAACTCCGCACATTGCATCCCCGACAAAAGCAATTAAACCTAAAACCATTATTAAAAGAGTTGCCGGCTGCAAAAAGTTTTCTGCGCGCATTGTTCCGCCAACGCTTATTCCGAGTAAAAGCGTTACTATGCTTGCAAGTTCGTTTTGTGCTGATTTTGAAAGTTTTTCGATTACCCCACATTCACGAATCAGGTTACCGAACATTAAAAATCCCATTAAAGGAGCAGAAACAGGAACTAAAATTCCACAGACAACTGCAACAACAATCGGGAATGCAACTGTAACCCACTTTGGAATGGTTGAATCAACACCAGTAACGCGAAGAAGTCTTTCTTTTTTTGTCGTTAAAAGTTTTATTACAGGCGGAAGAATAAGAGGAACTAAAGACATGTAAGAATATGCAACGACTGTGATTGGGCCTAAAAGACCTGGAGCAAATTTTCTGGAAACAAAGATTGCAGTAGGACCGTCTGCCGCACCAATTGTTCCAATGCTCAAAGCATCTGCCCAGTTAAAGCCAAACACAAAATGAGCAAGAACGGCTGCAACGAAAATTCCAAAATGTGCAACGATTCCAAAAATGAGCATCCACGGACGCTGTAAAAGAGGACGGAAGTCTATCATGGCTCCAACGCCAATAAAAATTAAAAGCGGGAAAAGTTCCGTCATGATTCCGGCATTGTATAAAATCTGGAGTGCACCGGTTTCGCCGTCGTGTGCCCACAAAATTTCAAGAGGAAGGTTTACAAGAATTGCACCAAAACCAATCGGCAAAAGAAGTGCCGGTTCATAGTCTTTTGCAACCGCAAGATAGATTAAAACCGCACCAATTGCATACATTGCAAACTGAGACGGACCAAGTGCTCCAATTCCCTGCATAAAATAAGAGCCGAGCGAACTAAAAAAATTCATACTGTACCTCCAGACCAAAAAAAAGACCTTTTGCCCACAAAAACTGCAATTACAGCGTCTGTGAACAAAAGGTCTTGTTTCTTCAAGTCTTAGTTTTGAAGCCGCAGAACCAGATTCAAAAGAACCGGTTGTTGATTCTGCGAGGATTAACTACTCCCCTTTTGGAATAATAATGTTGAATAAATAATAAAAGGTAAAAATATCATCTGTCAAGTGGGGCAGTCTGATAAGTTCAAAGTGTCATTCTACTGACAAAACGCAGTGTCATT
>CAVJSA010000119.1:0-4623 GCA_963651875.1 Lachnospiraceae bacterium
GTTACTGTTCCTGCACCGGCTACTTTCAGTACAATTGTGTTTCCGTCTTTCATTACAAGTCCATGACCACCGTTATCACTGTTTGCTGTAACAACAAGGTTGCCATCGTCTGAAGTATACGGAGTTCCTACTTTACCTGTAAGAGTATAAGTTGTTGAAGTTTCGCTTGGAGTAAATTTTACACTATGCAGATACTGTCCACCAGTACCAGCTGAATATGTAAATGTCAGTGTATCTGCTTCTCCATCGTAAGCAAAATCTACAGTTGTGTTGTCTGTTTTACCGTCACCTGCACTAATTGCAATTGAATTTCCAACCTGTACTCCTGACGAATTTGTTACAGTAATTGTACAAGCTTTATCATAAGCGCATGTTCCAAGTGTTACTGTTCCTGCACCGGCTACTTTCAGTACAATTGTGTTTCCGTCTTTCATTATAAGTCCATGAGCACCGTTATCACTGTTTGCTGTAACAACAAGGAAACTATCGCTTGAAGTATACGGAGTTCCTACACTACCTGTAAGAGTATAGGAATACGTATATCCGTAGATTGGAGTTGCTTCTCCAGAAGTTACCTTAATTGTCTTTGTGCCAGAAATTTCTGGATTGTTAACGCTTGTTGCAGTAATTGTTACATCACCTGCAGAAACTCCTGTTACAACTCCGTCAACAACTGTTGCAATTGAGTCATCGCCAGAACTCCATGTAAGACTTTCGTCTGCAAAGTAATCTGTTGTAACTTTTGCGCTCAATTCAATCGAACTACCGACTGCTACAGAGCCAGCTCCAGAAAGAGTTACATTTGTTACTGCTGCAACTTCATTTGTCCATGGTTTTACTGTCAAAGTCGAAATGTATGTTGTACCACTCAACTGTGTAAGTGTAAGAGTTGTTTCGTCTCCTTTGTAGATAAACCATTTTGTAGTAGCATCACTGCCTGTTGCCATTGGCATTTTTTCAAGTACAACGTTACCAGAAGCGTCTGTTACTTTCATAACACCGTCAGCAGCATTATAGCCTGTAAATCCTACAAGAACATTTCCTGCAACTTTTATAGAAATTGCTGTTTGTGTTTTATCTGAACTCTGTAAACCGTAACTATGAGTAGTCCAATATTCATTCCAAGAAACAAATGAATCTGGAGAAGAGCCTGCTGTTTTTGCAGTTACAGCCACATAATCAGATGAGCTTGAATCCTTAAAATTATAAGAATATGTTGTTCCTTCAACTGGCTTTAATTCTTCTTCTATAACTGTAATTTCAATAGAATCAGATTTTGTTGAATCTACAGTACTTGTTGCAGTAATTGTTGCTGTACCAGCTGCAACACCAGTTACAGTTCCGTTTTCATCAACAGTTGCGACATTTTCGTCTGAAGATGTCCATTCAACAGCAGTGCTTGCGCAGTATGTCGTTTCTACAGTTGCTGTAAATGTTGACGGACTTGCTGTCGAAACAGTATCTGTACCATTTACTGTTACACTCGTAACTTCTGCAACTTCTGTTGTAAGTTCTTTTACAGTAATTGTTCCAATATAAGAAGTTCCTGTAAACACAAGAGAAAGTGTATCTTCTGTTGAGTCTGTATAAAGAAAACTCAAAGTTCTTGTTGTAACACTGCCATCAGAAGACATCTTTGTAGAAGCAGGGCCTGCAATTACTTCACTTGTAGAATTTGTTACAGTCAAAGTACCATTACCATACTGAGAGCCAACAATCGAAATTACAGATGCTCCACCAACCTTAATTTTTACAGTACCAGTATTTCCGCTACCGCTTACAGCAGCCCCATAGTTAGCTGAATGATATTTAAGACTTTCCCAAGAAACCATTCCATCTGCACTTGAACCGTCTTCAATACTATCCCATTGAGTACCAGAACCACTGTAGTAGTCAATAATATTGTATTCGCCATCTGCACCGGCAAATGTTATAGGTGTACCTGTAATCGTATAGTAAATTGAAACGCCACCAATTACACCTGTAATTTCTTTGCTTACAGTTTTTCCTTCGGTGCTTGCAATTGCAACACGAACAACTGCTGTCGTGCCAGCATTTACTGTTGTTGTAATATCCTGCTTTGTAAACTGCATTGCTTTATTGTCTGCAGCAACTTCGCCCATTTGTGTAAATTCGCCATCACCAACTTTTACATATACAATAGCGCGTTCATTACTTGTAGCTGAACAATATGCACTTGCTGTAATTGCATCAAGAGTAATGTCTGCGGCAGCCTTGATTGTAAAGTCAGCCCAGGCAAAATCTGCACCTGCGGCATTAGAAACAGTATCTTCAGATGCAAATGGCCAGCCGTTATTGCCCCATAAGATATCTGCACTGGTTGCTTTTACGGCAACATCACCAGCAAATCCATAAGAAACAGGGTTAGCAACTACGCTCTGGTCACGATGAGCAACAGAAGCGTTCTTTGTATAAGTTGAACTTTCCGAAAGATAGTTAACGCAATAAACATCTTCTACAGTAATATCAACACTTGTATAAACGGTTGGTGTCTTTTTAGATGTTGCCGTAATTGTTGCACTTCCAACTCCAAAGCCACTGACAGTTGCACTTGTACCTGTTCCAAGAGAACCAGAACCAGTTACACGAAGAACATCTGTGTTGCTTGAACTCCAGATTACTTCAGAATCTGTAACATCTTCAGGATCAAATGTAACAGACAGAGTTACTTCATCATCTTTATTAATAGAAAATGCTTCTGTTTTGTTCAAAGTAAGAGAAGTAGCCTCAACAATCTGTTTTATTACGTTGATTGTAGCAACACCACTCATTGAATTAGAAGTAACTGTTAATGTAACTGTTCCTTCTACACTTTCTTTTGCAGTTACAACACCGTCAGCAACAGTTGCAAGAGTTTCGTCACTTACAGCATAAGAAACAGAGTCTACAGCAGTACCAGCATAATTAGTTGCAGTAAATGCATCAGAAGAAGCATTGCCTTCAAGATATGCAATATAAGTTGGTTCAAGATAAATCATTGATTTTGATTTATCTTCAGAAGCATTAAATTCTGTTTCAAAAGCAGATATATCCCATTGTGTACTAGCAGGAACATATTTTCTGTTTGTGGCATCCCAGCCTCTGTTCAAGATTGCATTACGACCGCAGTATTCGCGTTCAGCAACAACTTTAGAAAGACCGTACGCTCCATCTACGCGAGAATCTGTAGAAATTTCACTTCCGTCTTCATAAACATTGCCATAATCTTTGTAACCTACAGAACAAATGCCTTCAATGTCTTCGTCATATTTTGTAGAACCTTCATACCAGAGTTTTGAATCAACTTTTTCAAATGTGTTGAATACAACAGCAGCCTGTGTATCACTACCAGAATTACGTCCATAATATGCTGTTACACCATTATCAACTTTAACTGTACTGTTAAACAGAACAAGACCTTTATTTGCAGAAAGGCTTGAAGTTGGAGTACGGCTTGCAAAGATGTAAGAAGTATGAGTTGTTGCAGCAGAGTCATAAAGACATCTGAGAGTACATTCTTCAAAAAGAACTACAGCTGGGTATCCCCAAATATAGTCTGTATCACCTTCAATATAACACTGATAGAACCAACCTCTACCACCGTTGTTTCCAATTAAAAGAGTGTCCTGATGTGATTTAAAGCTTGAATTATAAGCAATAAGATTTGCAGTTGAATCAAAGTAGAGGGTTTCTGCCTGAGTTCCACTTGTTCCAACATCTGCACGGTCAATAACATTTGCAAAAGTCATGTTCTTGATTGTAAGGTCACTACCTTCCCATAAGAACATCATTCTCTGACGAGAAGAACCATTCCACAAATTTGCATTTGCCCAGTAAACAACAACCTTTCCATCGTCACCAGATTGTGCATCAAAGTCAGACTGAGAACCAACAAGTGTAAGTTTTGCATCGCCAGAATACGTTAAAAGTTCGTGGTAAAAACCTTCATCAACAGTAATTGTCCAGCTATCAGAAGAATTTTTTATGTAATTCAAAGCACCCTGAATTGTGCTGAAATTTTTGTCTGAACCAACAGTAATTTCGTTACCAGAAATAGAAGGAGCAGAACGAGTTGTAAATGTCCATGTAGAAGAATCAGAAATTCCAGAAAAATCAACGCCATTTACTTTTCCTGTAAAGAGACCTTCATCAATATTTACATAGTAAGAAGTGTCATTAGCAAGAGAAGAATGAAGTTTGATTACAACAGAAGTACCGCTTACAGAAATCAACTGTTCCTTAACATTTACAGTCTGATAACTAGCATTTTTAGCATTTGAAGAAACAGTTTCGTCAAATGACTTAATTGAATCAACTAAAATATCGTCAGAGTTGTAAACTTTAACAGCACGATCAGCAGTTGTTCTGTCTACAGTTGGAGTTGAATCAAATTTTATAATCAAACTGCCGTCTTCATAAAAAGCAGTTGCACCAGTTGCAGGAGAGTAAAAACCGTCGATAGAAACGACAGGAACAGTAACTCCAGAATCATCATTAGTTACATCAGAAGAATTGCTTCCCCCGCCCCCTTCATCATCGTCGGATTTACACGACGTAAAAAATCCAGCGAAAAGCAGTGAACTTGCCGCAAGAAGCGCAGCGAGTCTGCCAATCTTACTTTTT
>CAVJSA010000120.1:0-4583 GCA_963651875.1 Lachnospiraceae bacterium
ATAAAGATTAATACTTGCATAAACATTATCATTTGCCACAGCACCAAAGACAATATCATAGTTATATGAAAAATCTATATTCTGGCGGTTAGAAACTATAAAATCCAGCCAATTCTCATCAGGTTTTTCAAAAAGTTTACAATTTAATTCATTATGTTTTAATACAGAATCATCAAATTCATAAAAATTTACAATTGCTTCACGATAATGAAATCTATCTTTTTTTGAAAGCGCCCATTTTTTTGCCTGATTAAAATTCGTTGTAACATAAAAACCAAAGCCAAAATCTAATGTTCGCTTTGGTTCTAATATTTTCGGAAATCTAATCTCTGAAAATCCGCCATGATAAACAATCATTTGTGTTCCTGCGAGTTTATAAAGTCGTTTATAGCGCCTAAAATATAATTTCTTCCCTGAGAATGAAGTATTTCCCAATTTTTTTCAAGAAAATCCAAAATTCCTGTTTTATTAAAAAAAACAACCACGTCTTTTGATTTTTGTTTATTCTCTGCAGCATATTCCTCAATGCACCAAGAAATAAACTGCGCGGCCTGTTCAAAATCCGTCATTAAAAGCCTCGATAATAAACTAGAAAGTTCTAAATCTAACTAAATTTATTTTACAATCAAAAGGCAAGATTTTCTATAATTTTTGAGAATAGTAAAGTTGAATCAATTAAAAGGAAAACAAGAACAATTTGGTAACAAACTTTGAATACTTACAAATAAAAAATGGAAACACAAATAAGTTTAATTGAAAAATTAAGAAAGGCAGTTGACAATTCAAATACCATAAGTCAAAAAAATTCTGCTGACCACTTTTAGGCATTTATTTTAGTAATTTCTGTCTCTAGTTAAAATAAAATTTACAATTCAGGCGATATATTAAAACTCACATCCACACTTTCACCTGTTTTAAAAAGTTCGACTTCATCAAGCGGAAGTTCTACAACGCATTTTGTGGGGCTGTCTAACTGCACGGCTTTTATCATCTGAGTTTCGTTTTCTTCAAATTGGATAACCGCCTCGAAAATATGTCCGTTTTTCATGAACACCTGATTGTTCAATGATTTTATGTTCATAAGATTCTCCTTAAAAATTTTCTGGCGTTTTTGCGAAAGATAAAGTTTTTTGTTCAACTGTTTTGGAAAAAATCTGCTTACGAGTCGCATAAGCGGAATAATGTCGTTCTTTTTAATTCCGTTGAAATGCCTCAAATTTTTTGCGTAAATTGAATATTCATTCAACGCTTTTGAAACTGAACGTCGTTTGAAAGTTCCGTCCGTAATTCTGAAATGAAGAACCGGCTCTTGAAGTGTTTTGATTTTGTGACCTGCGGCAAGCAAGCGAAACCACAAATCTATGTCCTCGTTGCATTTTGTGCTTCCAGAATATTTAAACTCTCGCAAAAGAGAGGTTTTTATCATAAGCGTAGGATGCGCAATCGGAGTGCCACGGTAAAGCGTTCTTGATTTTGAGTCCGTCCACTTCGGGTAAAGGCGGATTTTACGATATTCGTTTTGGTGGTTGAACTTGTCGAAACCAGTATGCAAATCACTGTCATTCCGAACTTGTTTCGGAATCTCTTTTAACTCAGGTGATGAAACAAACTCTGCATGACAAGGAATGTAAAACTCCTCAATCCCGCCGCCCAAAATCTCCAGCTCAGGATTCAGTTCAAATTGCAAAACTTGCTTTTCAAAGCGGTCAGGAAAACAGATGTCGTCGCTGTCCATTCGTGCCACAAGTTCGGTTTCCACAAACTGTAAGCCGTAATTCAAAGCATTCGCCAAGCCTTGATTCCGCTCGTAGCCCGCAACTTTTAGCGGAAGTTTTTCCTGCCACTCAGCGATTACGCTTTCAAGTTCGGATGTGAGCGCGCCGTCTTTAACTAGCACAACTCGTTGTGGATGCAAAGTATTTTCTGCAATGCTTTTGAGCGATTCAGCGAGAAAAACGGGATTGTCTTTTTTGTAGACAGACTGGAGAACGGTAAAATAAATCATGCGGCTGCCTCCATTTTGGAGGCACATGCCTGAAAATGTAAAACTACTTTACACTTGTACCCCCCCCGTCAAAATTCGTTGTCAATTTTTCATATCCCTCAAGTTTTTTTCCCCAAGAGTAATTCTCTTTTACAGTGTTATATCCAGACATAGCGATTCTATTTCTGTAATCTTCATCGCCCATAAGACGAGCAATGCTTTCGGCAATTTCTTCAGCAGAATCCTTTATAACGCAGTTTTCACCGTCAGAAAGTTCAGGAATCGCCTTTGAAATAAGAGAAGTCATAATTACAGGAACACCGCAGCCCATCGAGACAAGAACTTTATTCTGTATTCCTGCCGCAATTCGCACAGGGGCAACAGCAACGCATGAATTAGAAATCGCGTCTTCAAGATTTTCAACAAAACCTGTAACAAAAATTGATTTTCCGTCTGCAAGATTCCTGATTTTTTCGGGTGGCTCTGCGCCGACAATGTGAAATTCCGCCAGCGGAACTGAGCTTTTTACATGTGGAAAAATATCGTTCACAAAAAACAACACTGCGTCCTGATTCTGTAGAGTCCGCATATTTCCCAAAAAACAGATTTTGTTCCTGTTGTAATTTTGCTGCGGATTTTTAAGAACATTGACTCCATTTGTGTAGCAGAAAAGATTTTTTCCGTCCGTTCCGCAGGATTTTTTCAGGTATTCAATGTCATTTTCCGAAACAAGCACGACTTTCGGAAATGTTTTTATAACGTGCTTTTCATATTTTTTTATCAAGCCAAGTTCAAACTTATACACAAGTTTTTTGAACGACTTTTGTTTAGACGACGCAGAAAGCGAATAAGTTTTAGAAAGCGCGTCTGTCATTTCCACAATAGATTTGTCTTGAATGCGGGCATTTTCAAGATATGGCACCATTCTCAGGAGATGCGCGACACATTCATCAGGATTCTCGTTTTTCAGCGTGCTGCGGAACTGCCTTAAAAAGCTTGCGGAAAAATAATATCCGCACTGAATCGGCTTTTGAATCAGCGCAAATAAAACCGCAAAAATGTATGACGCAATCTTGTGCTTTTTTACAACATAAATAGTATCGTACAAGTCAAAATATTCTTTCTTAAGTTTTATTTCCCCAAAACAGAAAGAAATCAAAACCAATTCGTTTCCCTTTGATTTTAAATAGCGGGCGATTGAGTTTATCCTAAGAACATCTCCACCGTTTTCAGGAAAAGGAAATCGCGGGGCTAAAAGACAAAGTTTCATTTTTCCTCTCCAAAATCAATGTCAACAATAAAATGCTTTTCTCGTTTTTCTACAGGCGGAATACGCATATAGTCGCCATAAAGATTAGCCAGATATTTCTTGTAGTTGTGATAGATTTTTCCTTTTGTACTTTCAAAATCACAATCTTCCAATGGGAAAATATCCGTTTTATTTAAAATCTCGCCAAAATAATGAGCACGACCGGCTGTAATTGTTACAGCTGAAGTATTTTTGCTTTCATATTTTCTTGAAAAATCATCCGCTTTTTTATACCAGTAAAAATATGATTTTCTGCTGAAAAGTTTTCCTATCCAAAAACGCTTTCTTAAAGTTTTTCGTCCTTCTTTTGTTGAACACACGGCTTTTGAATAAGGACAGTCTTTCCGCTGGAAAAGTTTTACGCATAAACCAACAAAAATATAAGATGTTGACAAAAAGGCGTGAACCAGACGGAGAAACTTGCTATTTGGAATATTGTCTAATGGAAATACATCAATATAAATTTCTGGTTTTTCCTCGGGATAGTCAAAAACAGTCCTTAAAAAAGTGCCTTTTCTCAAAACTTTCATAAATGACTGTTCATATTTATCAGAAAATCGTGGTACTTCTATTCTGTATTTTCCAGGGAACGCTTTTTCAAGTGCAGAAGGCAATTTTTCATAATCTCTTCTGAGCATTGCTAAATCCATATCATCATCCCACGGAATAAAACCTTTATGACGAACTGCACCCAAGCAAGAGCCACCGCAAAGCATTACATTCAGTTCTTCTTTCTCGCAGGCGAATTTTATGTCTTTATAAATCTCAAGAAGCGTTTCTTTCTGTTTAGAAAGTTCCTCATCTGTGAGTTCGCGTATCGGTAAATTTGATTTTAAAAGCAAATCTTTAAGTATCATAATTTGTTTTCTCCTCGCATAATCTCAATAGTTCTTTTTATTCCTTCTTCAATGCCAATTTGTGCCTGCCAACCTAAAGATTTTAACTTTTCTATAGAAAAAACAGCCTTTTTAATTGGTGTGGTATTTCCTTTAAAATCATCATTTGGAATATCAAAGACAACTTTTTTACCAGCTTTATCTGCAATTATTTGAGCAAGTTCCTTTATGGTAAGATTTGATTCTTCATTTGCAACGTTATAAGCCTGATAATTTTCACCTTTGAGTAAAATATAAAGAAGTGCAACTGCACAATCTTCTATATAAATCCATGAACGAAATTGGTTACCTTCACTTTTTAAAACAATATCTTCATCATTTAACACATTGCGGATAAACTGGGCATAAACACGATTATCGCTTTCTGTAAAATGCGGGCCATACACATGGCATG
>CAVJSA010000121.1:0-4575 GCA_963651875.1 Lachnospiraceae bacterium
TGCGCAAGGGATAGGAAGGGGGCGCGGAGCGCAAACAAACGCGACAGCGTTTGGTCGGAGGCGACAGCCGTAGCCCTGGATAGCCCGGTGCCGGCCTGCCGGCATGCGCCCTAACTACCTTGATAAAAGCCACACTCTTCCTGCAGCAAGATTCCATCTTGAAGACACGTAATCTTCGAGCATTTGAGACGCGCCGACAAAACTTTCTGCCTTTGTTTCGAGAATATAGTCGGCTTCTTCTTTTATAAATGTCTGTGCATGAGTGCGGGCAGCCATGTCGGTAAAATATTTTTCGCAGGCACTCACCGGACGCTGCAGCATGTAAGCCATAAACTCATTTTGCATTAAATATGTGTCGGAAGTGTCGTAATTAAGGGAGGGCGTAACCTGAAAATACCTGAACAGAAAATCAAGAGCCCGCGGATCTGCACTTTGAAGTGAATAATAAATGCTTGCAACTGTATCTCTAAAGTCCTTGTCTACAAAGAAAATTCCGTGCCAGCCTTCGTGGGCTACAAAAGTTGTACGAAGGTAAGAAGGACTTTCCTGACTGATAGAAATTACAGCCCCCTGCCCCTCTATAAACGAACCGTTTTCGTCGGTTTTTACAACTCCATTTACAAGAAGGATTTTCTGCAGCAAAAGCTCTTTTTTATTGAGCGGAAAATTTTGTAAACGTGCGTGTTCAAAAAAACGAGCAAGGTCGCAGGCTCTGTAGTCGTGGGCGTTGTATCCGTGCTGACCTTTTAGCTGGGCGTCCGTTAAAAGTTTGCCCCTGTAGCCTTGTTTTTCTACAAAAAAAGCAAGTCGGCGGAAAAACTCATTTTGAACCTCGTAATCGGCGGTGTCAAAAAAAAGAATTCCTTCAAAGCGGTCCCATTCAAAAAGTTCGTAGTCGCTGTTGCGCCAGTTTCGTTTTGGCCAGTTCATTATAAGACCGGGATCTGTTTTTATCGGTTGAACCGGACAGCCTTCAAACTCTGGGGAAGTCTGTAAGAGAATTTTATCTGAAGGAACTGCAAGCACGGTTTCGAGTTCTTTTTCGTTAGAAGTAATCTGAAAATCTGAAAAAGGAGATTTTAATGAAGCTACCGGAATTGAAAGAAATTTTTGTCCTCCGTTACGGACTGAAATTTTTTCGCCTCCAATCGTAAAATTAACAGCAGCAAGGGCAGAAGATTTTATTTTTAACTGTGGCATTTGTGCATTTTCTGAATTAAACGAAGGAAAACACAACGACAGCCCGGAAAAATCAATTTTTTTGCTGTTTTTAATTAAGGCGCCCCCGTTAGGAGCAAAGGCGTAGAACTGTTTGTTGTCTGCAAAATCAAAACCAACGGCAGCCGGCACTAATTCTATGCTGAAAATTGAATATTTTAGAGAATTGTTTTTTTGAATAAAAAATCCGCAGGGAGAATCTTCGCCACGGGCAATCGAAAACAAAACATAAAAACTTTCGCCTTTAAAATCTGCAAAGTTTAAGGAAACTGCAGGTCGCAAACTTAAAGGCGATAAAACAGAAGTTTTGTTTTTTAAATCTGTCTTATATAAAAAAGAAAGAAGACTCTGTGCATTCTCTTTTTTTGACTGTCCGTCTTTTACTTCAAAGTGAATTAAAACGGCTGAGTTGCCCTGCATTGCACTAAAAATCTGTAGCTTTGAGCACTGTTCCTGCGAAAAAATATAATAATCGCAATCGGAAGAACTTTTTTTTATGATCCGCTCATCGTCAGCTTTTGTGTCTGTAAGGCTCTGCAAAGAAAAATCAACAGCCCCGGAATAATCGGTTTGCTCTGGAACCGTTAAACTTAACTTTGTTTTTTGAGTACAGCCGCTAAAGGCAAAAAAAATACAGAGAATAACAGAAGTCTTTTTTATTAAATTCATTATTTCATCACTTTTTCACCACGGTCCATTGCGGCGAGCCCTGTTTTTACGAGTTCGAGGATGCCGTAAGGTTCAAGCAGGCGAATCAGGCTTTCGATTTTTTCTTCGCTTCCTGTTGCTTCTACGATTACAGAATCAAAGGAAACGTCTACGATGTGCGCACGGAAAATCTGGCAGGTTTCGATAATAACTGCACGCTGTGTTCCGCTTGCCTTAACTTTTATGAGTGCCATTTCGCGTTCGCAGGTTTCTTCTTTTTTGCAATGGCTGATCGAAATTACTTCAACTAGTTTTGAAAGCTGTTTTTCGATCTGTTCAAGAACATATTCATCTCCGGCAACAACGATTGTCATGCGGGACTGCTCTGGATTATGAGTTTCGCAAACTGTAAGCGAATCAATATTAAAACCCCGGCGGCTAAAAAGACCAGAAACACGGCTCAAAACGCCGGATTTATCTTCTACAAGTACCGAAAGAACAAACTTTTCCATTTTTTTACCTCTCAAAGTATTTAGACTAAATGCCGGATTTTACTAAAATACTTAAAACAGCCTTTCATCGAGAACCTGATCCAAGCCACAGGCTGTCGCTACGCTCAGAATGCGTTTGTGTCAGAACCTCGATTACGGCTGTTTACAATTTTTATAAAAAATTCGACATTTGCCCGTTTTTTAATAAAACCGAACTCATGTTCTTTATTCAAAATAAACGCCGAGTAGTCTTATGTCCTGGGCGCTTGATTTTAAAATATTTACAAAATCGTTTACATATTCTACAGGATTTTCGATACTCTGCGGAATAACGACATCTGTATAAAACCAGTATTTCCACGGTTTTCCGGCAATCGGGCGGGATTCAAGGCGATTCATGCTCAGATTGGCTTCCTTAAAAACACCGAGAGCGTCGTAAAGTGCACCGGCTTCGTTCTTTGTAGAAAACATTAAAGTTGCGCGGTTTGGCTTTTGCTCTCCAAAATGCTTTGTGCCCTCGTGGGTGTGGTTTGCGGCAATTATTACAAAACGCGTGTAATTGTTTGGATTGTTTTCGATTCCCTGCCGCAAAACTTTTAAGCCGTAAAGGTTTGCATTACGCGCATTTGCAATTGCCGCACAGAAAATGTCATTTTTTTGAGCTACGAGTTCTGCGCCGGTAGCGGTAGAAACTGTGTCCACGGTTTTATATCCGCACTGCTTTATAAAATTTGAACACTGGGCAAGCCCCTGAGGATGGCTGTAAACATGCTTTACAGATTCAATTGTTGCGCCCTTTGGTGCTAAAAGAGAATGTTCGATCCGCAAAGTGACAGCCCCGACAATCGAAATATCTTCGTAACGAGTTAAATTGTCATAATTATTGTAGATTGAACCTGCCGTAGAGTTTTCGATCGGAATCATTCCATAGTGAACTTTGCCGTCCACAACCTGCTGGAAAATTTCGTCAAAGGAATCGGTTTCGACCGGCTCTGCAAAGTCTTCAAAATAATTAAAAACTGCCTGTTCTGCATACGCGCCTTTTTTTCCGGAAAAAGCACAGAGAACGCGACTTTTTTTGTCCTGCTCTACAACAAAGGCTTCTTTTTTTTCTTCGGCGCGAATGTGGGCAACCTGCTTTCCCATTACAGGAGCAAGAGCTTCTATGTCGCGCATTATTTTATCAAACTGCGAAGGATACAAAGCCTGAGCCGCGTCAGAAAGGGCAAGTTCCGGGTGGCAGTGAACTTCTACGATAATTCCGTCTGCGCCGGCCGCAACAGAAGCGAGAGCCATTGGAGGAATTTTATCGCGAACGCCAAGAGCGTGGCTTGGATCTACAATCACAGGAAGATGAGTAAGGCTTCTTAAAACCGGAATTGAACTTAAATCGAGAGTATTGCGGGTTGCAGTTTCGTAAGTGCGGATTCCTCTTTCGCAAAGAATAACCTTGTCAGTTCCGCTCGAAAGCAGATATTCTGCCGACATAAGCCATTCCTGGATTGTCGCGCAAAGACCGCGTTTTAAAATTACAGGCTTGCCAAGTTTGCCCAGACGTTTTAAAAGTTCAAAATTCTGCATATTGCGCGCACCAACCTGGTACACATCAACACCGTTTGCTTCCATAACCGGAATATACTCAGAAGCAACAATTTCTGTTACGACAGGTAAACCGTATTTATCTCCGGCTTCTTTTAAATATTTCAGGCCTTCTTCGCCAAGCCCCTGAAACGCATACGGAGAAGTACGAGGTTTGTACGCCCCACCGCGAAGCATTGTCGCCCCACTCGCAGCAACAGCCGCAGCCGCATCAAACATCTGCTGACGACTTTCTACAGCACAAGGGCCGCCAATTGCAACAAGACGGCTTCCGCCAACACGAATTATCTGTCCACGGTTATTTGGAATTTCTACAATTGTATTTTCTGGCTTAAATTCACGGCTTGCAAGTTTGTACGGTTTAGAAATCGGAACAACTTTTTCGACCCCTGGCAAAACTTCAACTTCGCGACTGTCCATTGCAAGTCTTCCGACAGCCGCAAGAATCGTAGATTCTTCACCTTTTACTTCGTTGATTTTAAAATTTTTTGATTTTAAAAGTGCTTTTATATTTTTCTTTTCGTTTTCGCTAGCATCATTTTTAAGAACAATAACCATAACAAAATAATATCGGAAATTCCAAAATTATAAAAGTAAAGTTGAATTCAGGTCTTTTTTT
>CAVJSA010000122.1:0-4491 GCA_963651875.1 Lachnospiraceae bacterium
AAATGCGCTTCTTAAAAAAAATTAAAATTCAATTTCTTTTTCTGTACATGGTTTTTCTGCAGAATGGAAAAAAACTGTTTTTTTGAAAAAATTTTTACTACACAACTTTGCTGCATTTTTTGCATTCTGATGAACCGGATATAAAATTTTTTCTGCCTTTTCGTAAGTAATAAGTTTTTGTGCCGGCGTGCCTTCTTCGACCGTTCCTGTAAAAAATACGTCTGCGCCTTCATTGATAAGCTGTTCTGCTAGATATAGCGACTCCTTATTTTTTAACTGAGGGTCGCTTATAAAAACAATTTGATTTTTTAATTGAAAATACGGCGTGTAAGGTTCAATGTCGGAAGAAAGTTTTTTTATGTCTTTTTTAAACCACTTTTTTGCTTTTATAAAACTTCCTTTTTTTATTGAATTGTCCAGGCGGTCAAAAAGAAAATCGTCTACAAAGAATCTTCGTTCTTTTTTATTAAGATTTTTTTTGAGCAGAAAGAGAAGTTCGAGGGCTCGTCCATTTTTTGGCACCGGGAGAACTACTTTTTTACCTTCGATAAGTGAAGTCTGAACTTTTGTTACAAAATCGTTGCAGGAATCTTTGTATTTTTTAGTGTCTGAACCGTAGGCACAGTCGATAATTGCAAGATCTGCGTATTTTGAGCGTAGCTTATTGCATTTGTAAACTTGAGTGTGCTCTGAGTAATCGCCTGAGTATAAAACTTTTTTATTGTGTTTATAAAAATTCAATAAAAGCCAGACGCTTCCGAGACAGTGGCCGCTTTTTCCGTATTCAACTTCAAGACAATATTCTTTGCTTAATGGAGAATTGTTCCAGTCTGTCAGATAAAGTTTGTTTTTACATTCAAAACCTCCTGCGTCTTTTATTGCAGAAAATGTTTCTTTTGTGGCAACGACAGTTCCAGAAAATCCTTTTTCGTAAAGCCACTTTATGGCGCCCGTGTGATCTGCATGCGAATGCGAAAGAAAAATAACTTTTAGTTGTGCAATCTGCTCGTCAGAAAGGTGCGGATAAGGAGAATTTTTGTCGCTTGCCATGATTCCTGCGTCTAAAAGAAAACTGTTTTTACCGTCGCAAATGCAAAAACAGTTTCTGCCGTGTTCGCCTTTTCCTCCAGCAATATAAAGCTGCATTTTTTTGCCTCCAAAGTTTGTGAATGTCTACGAGTTTAAGTGCCATGTTTTCGGCAATAGACTATTTACAGTACTTTTACTTAAACTCGACATTCTGTTTATTTATTTTTTTTAGCAAGTAAAGTATTCAAAATTAAAAGCGAAGTTGTCGTAAATAAAACGCAGATAACCGCCATTGCCATTCCGCTCGAAACGCTTCCCTGTTCAAATTCGCGCACAATAAAGGTCGAAACAACCAGAACGTCTGGCGGCGAAATAAGGCTTGCAGTAACGAGTTCGCGGAACGAAATTATAAAAGTCATCATCCAGCCACTAGCAATTCCCTTAAAAATCAGTGGAATTGTAATTTTTCGTAAAATATAAGAAGAATTTGCTCCGCAGATTTTTCCTGCAAAAATAAGGCTTGGCGAAATCTGCATAAGCGAAGAATTAACATATTGAACTGTGTAAGGCAAAAAAAGAACAACATAAGCAAGAACCATAATTCCCATTGTGTTGTAAAGCGGAATAATTTTATAAATGCTGTTCCAGAAAATCATTATTCCAAGAATAAAAACAATGCCCGGCAGCATTTCGGGTAAAAGGCTTATTGCTTCTGTAACTTTTTTTAATTTTGATTTTGAATTTCGACCACAGAGGCAAACGGCTGTTCCAAGCACGGCACAAACACAGGCAGAACTTACTGCAAGAAAAAGACTGTTTATAAGAGCTTTTATGGCTTTTGAGTTTTCTGTAAAAAGATTTATGTAATTTGCAAAGGTAAAGTTACCTTTAGAAAGCCCCCAGCCACGCAGTTTTATTAGCGAAGTTGAAATTACAGAAAAGTATGGAATTACGATAGAAAAAAATACGACAAGGCCAATAAACACAGCGCAAACACAATTTAAGGCTTTTGAACTTTTTGCTTCGTTTAACCGGGCTGTTCGAGAACCAACGAGATTCCATTTTGTGTGTTCTGTTATGTAATTTTGCGAAAACCATAAAATAAGGCAGATAAGTGCAAGAATTGCAGAAAGCGAAGCCGATTTATTAAAATTTACAGGGGCAACTGTTGCATAACGGTGAATCTGAATTGTAAAAACGTCAAAACCAATTCTGCGACCAAGAGTTGCAGGGGTTCCATATTCAGAAAGTGTCTTTACAAAAACTAAAAGGGCGGCGATTGCATAATTGCCGGACAAAAGCGGAAGATTGATTTTTCCAAACCGCTTAAAAAATCCTGCTCCAAAAACACAGCCGGCTTCTTCTAAGCTTGGGGGAATGTCGAGCATTGCATTTTTTAGCATTGTGTACATAAACGGAAAAACATGCAGGCTCATTACAAGCACAAGGCCAGCCGGCGTAAAAAAAAGTTTTTCCATTCCGCGGGTAAAAGGGAGCAGCTGCTGTAAAAGTCCACGCTTTTGCATAAAAAGAATCCAGCCCATAGACGCAATATATGGTGGCGTCATGAACGGAATCATAAAAATAATGTCAAAAAAACGGTATTTAGAAAAAGAAGTTCTCGAAAATATAAAAGCGAGCGGAAAAGAAATCACTGTTGCCCCTAGAACTACTAAAATTCCAAGCAAAAGTGAATTAAAAATCATTAAGGCATTTTCTTTTTCAAAAATAACTCTCCACTCATTGTTGCCCAAAAATAGAGTTGCAAGAGGGCAGAGAACAAGAATAAAAAGAATTGCACATAAAATAAGTGTAAAAATAAAATTCTTTTTTTTCATTGTCCTTAGTTCCCTCTTTGTTTTTTGACGAATGCTGTTTTTTATTTTTAGTTTGTTTTAACTTTGCTTTTTATTTACAGAGTTTGTTTATTTTTGCTGCACTGTCAGAAGCAATTTCCATCATTTTGTTCCAATCGGTTGCAATCTGTGGAATTTCTTCAAGATTTGTGCGGCCTGTGCATTTAATGTCTGTTCTGCCTGGTAAAAGATATGCTTTTGCCACAAGAGTCTGTGCTTCGTCGCTAAAAAGATAGTCAACAAACTTTTTTGCATTTTCTGTATTAGGTGCAGTTTTTAGAATCATTGCAGGACGAGGATTTACAACTGTTCCGCCCTTTGGATAATAAATAGCAAGAGGTTCGCCTTTTTTAATAGATGTATAGGCGTTGTAGTCAACTCCGGCAACAAGGATTCCAACTTCGCCTGTTGTAACTGCTTCAAGAGCTGCCTTGTTTGCTCCTGGAACTGTCATCTTGTTTTTTGCGAGAGCTTCAAAAGTTTTCCAGCCGTAAGCATTTACGTAACCTGCAACAAAGTCTTTACATGCACCAGATTTTTCAGGGTCTGGAATTGCAATATTTTCGCGGTATTTTTTATTTGCAAGTCCGTCCCAGTTTTCGCTTAAAGTTTTGTAAATTGTCGTGTTGTAAATAACGCCAACAGCAGATGCACTGTAACCAAAAAGCATGCTGTCATTGTCAATCCAACCGTTTACAACTTTTGCTGCATTTGCCGGTTTGTACGAAAGTAAATTTCCCTGTTTTTTTAATAAAAGTCCGTCAGACCACGATGCAAGAATTACTACATCTGCAACTGGATTTGCTTTTTCTGTTTCCAGACGGGCCAGGATTTCTCCTGTCGTTCCCTGAAAAACTTCTACATCAATTCCACTCGAAGCCTTAAAACCAGCAGCAATTTTGTCTGCAAGTCCTGCAGGAGACGGCATATAAACCGTTACTTTTTCACCTTTTGCAAAACATGTAGCGCTTAACGCAAAAAATGCCGCACACGCTGTAAGTGTTTTCTTTAAATTAATTTTCATATTTTCCTCCAATATTAAAATTTTATTTTTTTGGGGCCATTTTTGAGTGTTCTGCTTTGCGCCACACTCAAAAACCGGGCCATTCAGGGTTCCGGCTTTCGCCTGCATTGCTTCGCAACGCCTTTGGCGCCCTTACTGTCCCTTGTCCTCTGTCTTTACAATGTTTTACACACAAACAATGTCTTTTTGTCTTACAACAAGGTTCAGTTTTTGCCCTGAGGCAATTTTTTTATCAGCAAAGCAAAACCATTCATTTCCGTTAAAAATTACGCGCAGACGGTATTTGTCTCCTAAAAACTGAGCTGAATCTACCGTAACGTTGTAAAAGTTTGCTTCTTCGCTGTCCTGGTTTTGCGTACAGATTTTTTCCGGTCTGAACATTCTGTGCTCATCAATCCAGTTTGAGTTACCTATAAAACTTGCAACAAATCTGGTCTTTGGTTTTGAATAAATCATTTCCGGAGTGTCGTACTGTAAGATTTTTCCTTTATTCATTACTGCAATCTTTGAACTCATGCTCATGGCTTCGCTCTGGTCGTGGGTTACAAAAACAGCTGTAATGCCAAGCTTACAAACAATGTC
>CAVJSA010000123.1:0-4486 GCA_963651875.1 Lachnospiraceae bacterium
AAAACCATTTCTCAATTATTAAAAATGCATTTGTAATAAACTCGTAATCTATATATTTCTTATTTAAATTTTGATTTGGATTTTCAGAAATAAGATTATCAAAAAATAATTCTGTTCCAGGTCTTGTTTCATAACATATGTTATATAACTTCTTACCACACATTTCTGATAGATTTCGACGATAATATTTTTCTAAATATAAAAGAATAATTTTTATTGAAGTTAATCTCTGTTGGCCATCTACAACTTCATACCAGACATTTTTTTCTGATATTTCTTCTCCATTAACTTCATAAATCTCTTCAAAATCACTACTAAGATTATATTTTTTTATTGTTTCTTTTGTGCATTTTTTAATAACAATAGGCTGTAAACAATAAAATTGGTCATTTTTTTTATTTGGAGTAGAAGAAAATATAAATATGTCTTCTAATAAATCTTCAATTTGCCTCTTTTCCCACTTATATCCCCTTTGATAACTTGGTATAAAGAAATTTTTTTCCAATAATTCATATATTGCTTTTAGTTTTATATCATTCATTTCCTTTATTCCTTCTTTCCAGGTCCAAACTTTGGTGCATCTGGTTCTGCTGCAATTAAATAGTTATCCTGAATTCTGTCAGCATAGTTAACTTTCTTCTTTTGCGTTTCTTCCCAAAGTGTGTTCTTTTCTCCAAAGAGGACTTCTGCGTAATTTCTTTTGTCTTTCTTGAACCAGTATGGATCTGTATCATCTACAAAGCGATACTCAAGACCTACTGCCCTAAAGTGTTTCTGCGCACAAACAATCTTACGCCCTTCATTTGAATGCCAGAGTTTAGTTAAGTCTTCTGTGCCTTTTGTTTCTCGTACAAGTTCAATATGACTGTCATCATCATCAAGGCGGACAATAGCCCAGTCCGGGTTATAGTTTCCAATAATATGCGGCAGATTGATTTTGTATTTCGAAGGAAATTTAAAATACAGCATTACTGCGCCATTATTTCTGTCACAGGTATTCAATGTATTTACGAAATGACGTTCAACATCTGAGTCAACCTGGATTTTATCATAAATACTACGCTGCAGCTCTGCTTCTACAAGTTCTGTTGTTGGATGAATTTCGACTGTTGGGAACAATGTGTTTTTATCGTCATTGATATTTCCACTTGCAGGAGAATATTCAATATTCTTTGCAATATGGTTTGCAACAACTTCCCGCAAAATTGCTATGAACTGAGAAGTAAATCCTTCCGGATTTTTCATAAAGTCATTAATCTTTTTAGACTCAAGGCTTTTAAAAATCCTAAGAATCGTTTTACGAGTTATGTTTACTTCTTTAGAAGCTCTTTCAACGATGTTGCACTTTGGTACATCAGGATAATCAAACTCTGTAATAGGAGTTGGAGCAGATGAATGTCCACTTGTTGTTTCGTGAGTTACCTTTTCTCCAACATAAATTGGATTTTCAATCTTAGAGAAAGTAATAGAACTACGTTCCGGATTATTCTTGTCATACTTTACTTGTGTAACTTTAAGTCCAGCAAGTTCAGGACAATTTTCCAGTTCACGGCCGGATTTTTTACCAACCGTGTCACCCTTCTTAAGTCTGAAAGTACTTCCTGTATTTCCGAACAAATCTTCGTGTTCATCATCACGAACTGTAACATTGAATGTGGCCTCTTCATCAGAACTTACGCCAAGAAGTTTTAAATCATAGATGGTGATTACTACACTACCCTTTGTACAGATGAGTTTTGGGCCTTCAAAATCGTAACTGTTGAGTGCGACTTTAGCCTCTTCAATGAGTTCATCTGTTTTAATGTTGATTGTATATTCCGTTCTACGATTTGCCTTTTTCCAGACATTTTCAAATTCGTTTGAATTAAATTTAGCTGTACGGTGAACCTCTTCAGTATGGCGTTTGTTGGTAATAATTGGTTTCTGCATGATTCCGTCTGCCTCGTATTCTTCCTGAAGCTTACCGACAAAGCGGTTATAGGATTCATTTGCGATTACAGTAAGACGATTCAAATGGCCGTCTTTAATACGTTCCCCGTTTTGATTTACTGGAAGACGAAGACCACGGCCAATTGTCTGACGGCGATTAGATTCGGAAGTAATTTCACGAAGAGCACAAATCTGGAATACATTCGGATTATCCCAACCTTCGCGGAGTGCAGAATGGGCGAAGATGAAACATACTTTTTCATCATTTGAAAGAAGCTGTTCCTTTTCGCGCATGATTAAATTATATGCACGTTTTTCAGCCTCGCGTTCTTCTACAGTCTTTGTTCCGTCGATTGTTGTATCAATATCTTCTAATTCTAAAGACTTTGCCTTGGGCTTTTTTGCAAAATATCCTTCTCGGACATCGCTGCCTTTTAAGTTTTTCCAGGATTCGACTCTATTCTTTAATTTGTCAAATTCTTCATCAAAGATTTTTGCGATGACTGCGTTATCACCTTTATAACTTGCAACCCGATCAATGAAGAAAAGTGAGAGAACCTTTGCGTCATATCCAGCTGCACGGACCTGTGCCTGCTTTGCAATATGATTTTCGATTGTTGCACTAATCATCTGGCGGAATACAACTTCTTTACTTAATGAAGCACAACTTGCCTGATCCTGGCAGTAGCGCATACCATTATTGAGCTCTACATACTCGTTGCCTTCTTTGACGCTGATTTTTTCGATAGCAAGATTTTTATACTTATCATTACCGGTCTTTTTAGAAAAAGTAGTCTTTCCGTCAGCTTTAAGACCATTAAAAATTTGCAGGGAAAGTTTACCTCCACGTAAAACATTCAATTCTACGTCGCATGACAAATCTTTTTTGTTGATACTTACAATTTTGAAGTAGTCTTCTTTTGCCGTAGCAATCTGCTCTTCGTTGTAACCAAGTACATCAATTTTCTTTACCAGATTACGCTGACAGGCTTCATAACTTGAAAGTCTGTAGAGTTCATTGATTGGATTTTTTCCTGGTGTGGCAGAATAACCAACACTGAACAACGGATGAAGAGTACGCATAGCGCGTCGGGCAACATCTGTCTGATAATTCTGGACTTCGTCTAGAATAAGGATTGGCTTTGTTTCCTGAATAAAATTAACAGGAAGTTTACCGCCACGAATTTTCTCAGTTTGCTTATAGAGCACATTTGAAACTTTGTTAAAGGAATCTACCGTCATCAATAAGATTTCAAGACCTGTAGAAAGGGCAAAATCCTTACAAACGGTTACATTTCCATCGTACTGCTTGATTTCGTTTGGAACAGTTCCTGCAGGAAAAAGAGTTTCAAAATGATCTTTTGTTGCTTTAAAAGTAGAAACTGCACCCTCGTAAATGGCAACAGAAGGAACTACAACGATGAATTTTCTGAATCCATATTTCTGGTTTAAGGCATAAATTGTCCGCAAGTAAACATAAGTTTTACCTGTACCTGTTTCCATGTTGATTGTAAATTCAGGATAACGCCAATACTCACCAGCATAGACATTACCAGTTAAGGTGTCTCCATCATTAAAATCTGTGTCCTGCCAGTCTGTTTTTATTTTAAGCTGCGTAGCAGAATCGGCATTATTTATTTTGCGGACTTCGTTAAAACTTTCGAGCAATTCAGTTTCGTTTAATTCAAAAAGTTCATCAACGTTTGCAGTAGCATCTGTATCATTGAAAGAAATTAATGAACCATCCGATTCGTCATAATTAAATTGAGATACGGAGATATTATTTCCTAGCTCTTCTCTGCTCAAGCCTTCAAAAAGGTTTACAACTGAATCAACTGCCTTTAACTGATAATCCTGATTGGAATCAAATTGTATTTTTACGCCCATTTTCCTAACTCCAATTAGATAGTTTCGATTCTGCCTTTATCGCTAAGGCGGGCATAACTTGAATCGTCAATTGCACTGTCAAGACAGATGAATTTTTCATCATCAACCAAAGAAAGAGTTTTAATTGTTTCCTGGTCAATTGTTGAATCAAGACAAACATAGAGCTTTATCTTTTTGCAAACTGCATCCTGAGAATCTGTGATTTTATAAACTGTATTTTTTGTAAATGCAGAAAGTTTTTCTTTTGTACAGTCCAAAGCAAAGCCCTGACGCAGTATGATTTCTGTAAGAACATTTTCTGGAGTCCAGTTGTCAACAAGAGGAATTAAATTTTTTTCAAATTCTGTAAATAAGGTATTTTGTGCCTGCTGATCCTGACCATTTACTGGAGTATATGTTTTGAAGTTTGATTTATTTAGGCGATAGACTTTAAAACCAATATCAAGTTTATTTTCTTCGGAGAACATACCGTCTTTTGATTTTGCTTCTTCGACAATTTTTTTGCCTGCTCGACGGATGCGTTCCTTGCCGATTTCGCAGATATTTGAAAATTTTTCTGTATTAGCCCCGACTTCCTTGTTTGTTTCAATAGGCCATTGAACCATAATAAATTTTCTTTTACTTGTACTATCTTCTGAATTCAGTTTTAGAACAGCATGTGCATTCGTAC
>CAVJSA010000124.1:0-4444 GCA_963651875.1 Lachnospiraceae bacterium
GAAAAAGTCAATTTTAGTACAGTCAGCAAACACCCTAAATTCTTAGGCAGCAACACCTGTTACTGCTGATTTTTCTCTGTAAATTGACGGAGGAAGTCCGCCTGGATTTACAGTTGAAATCCGTTTTCGGGCGTAGTAATTGGAACATTGTCCGCTGACAAAGTATTTAAAATTGCCTGCGATAATGTTACTTATTCAGAATAAAAGAATTTAATTTAACTTTATCTAAAAAGTTTAACTTATAGTGCCATTGGTGAATTTTGTTTTGCCAGTGGCATTTTTTTTGCTAGCAGTAATTTTTGGTTTGTACGACAACGTTCTTTTGATTTGTACAAAAAGATTCACCTGTAATAACAACAAAATTTTTTTATAAAAACTGTATCTATTATATATTTTTTTCGTTATAACTTTTTTTATTATTTTTTAAGAATCTTAAGGTTGAGTTCAGTAAAAATACTCAAAATAGAGGTTAGATAAAAAATGAAATACGTTGTTCAATTTACGATTTTTGTTTCTATTTGTTTTATTGGTGAAATTCTTCATATCCTGTTGCCTCTTCCGGTTCCAGCTTCGATTTATGGACTTATTCTTATGTTTTGTGCCCTGCATTTTAAGATTTTTAAGCTTGAACATGTTGAACATACTGCGGATTTTTTCTTAGGAATAATGCCTCTTCTGTTTATTCCTTCTACAGTTAGTTTGATTGTTGCATGGCCGATTATTAAAAAACATTGGATTGCAATTTTGCTCCTTATGTTTGTTGGAACGGCTTTTATCTTTTTTGTGGTTGGAACGGTTACTCAATTTTTTGCCCGCATTATGAAAAAACGTCAATCTGAACAAACTAAGCAGGAAAATGCTTAAAACTGCAAAAATTTATTGGAGGATGTACAAATGGAAAATGTTTCTACTTTTTTAACTAATTCAGTTTCTTTTGGATTTTGCGTTACGCTTGCAAGTTATGTTTTTAGTACCTGGCTTTATAAAAAAACTCATTTTGTTCTTTTTTCGCCGCTTTTTGTTTCGAGCGCAGTTGTTATTGTAATTCTTGTGATTTTTAAAGTTCCTTACGAAAAATACCTGCAGAGTGCAAACTTTTTGTATTATTTAATGACGCCTGTTACAGTTGCGCTTGCGATTCCTCTTTACCGTCAGTTTGAAGCCTTAAAGAAAAATGCCCTTGCAATTATTTTGGGAATTGTGAGCGGAATTGTTGCTAATGCATTTTTTGTTTTGGGAATTTGTATTCTCTTTAAAATTGAACATGCTGAATACGTTTCTCTTTTGCCAAAATCAATTACAACGCCGATCGCGATTGCAATTACAGAACAGAACAACGGAATTGCGTCTTTGACAATTATTATGGTAAGCCTTGCAGGAATTTTCTGTAATACGTTTGCAACAATGTTGTGTAAAATATTTAAGTTTGAAGAACCTGTTGCGCGAGGTGTTGCCTGTGGAACTTGTGGGCACGCAATGGGAACTTCAAAAGCTTTAGAAATGGGCGAAGTTGAAGGCGCAATGAGCGGTTTAAGTATTGCAGTCTGCGGAATCCTTTCGGTAGTAATTCTGCCGTTTTTTGTTAATTTTCGTTAGTGGGTAAGAAAAAGATGGGGCTGTCTAAAAAGTTTAAAAATGTCATTCCCGCACATGCCACTGTGTCATTCCCTGGCTCGACCAGGGAATCTCTTTTACGCCGGAGATTGTCGGGTCAAGCCCGACAATGACAAAATGGGGACACGACAATGAACTTTGTCATTATCGTGGGATCGCCGACAAGTCTTGTTGTAATGACCCGGAAACAAATTCCAGCTTATTTCTGGTATTTGATTTTTACGTCGTAAGCTGAAGTTGTCCATTCTGGTTCAATGTGCATGTCCAGGTCGGAATTAAGCGAGAGCGGTTTTGTAAATTTGTATGCGCGCTGTGTTTCTTTGCAGTCGAAAGAAACGCTTACTCCGTCTTTTCCGGCGTTAAGCTTAAAGTTTTGAACATTGTCGTCTTTAAAAGTGAAAATTGTGCTTCCTGAAACTGAGTCTGAAAGTGTGATTTTTCCGTCAGCCCCGAATGTCCAGTTTGCGTTCCATTTTGAGTCCTGCCAGGTTCCCTTAATGTCTCCTAAATCAAAAGCGAATGCTCCAACCGAAATAAGCGCAAGCGCTCCAAAAGCAAGAATCTTTTTCATAAAAACACCTCTTGAGTAAAATATATAAACCGTTTTATTTGTTGTCAAATCTGGATGAGCTGCGTCAGGTGCTGGAGCATTTGCGATGGCTGTTTGAACAGCCGGAGCAAAAGACCGCAGGCGCACTATTTGTGCGCCGAGGACTTAGAGCGCCTAGCGAAATGCGCAAGGACCGGCCCAAAGCGCACGCTTTGGGAGACGCCCGTAAAAGTAATGTAAAAAGAATCAGGGCAAAATTCTTAATTGCTCAAAAACGTTCATCTTATTAAAATAGAGAAGATTTTTTTGTGCGCTTTTGCGCTGAAGGTAAAATAATGGAAAATTCTAAGAGAACTGTAACTTGCGGTGAACTTACAAAGGCCGATGTAGGCAAGAAAGTTGTATTGAATGGTTGGGTCAGCCGCACCCGTGACCTGGGCGGACTTGTTTTTATCCGCTTGCGTGACCGCTATGGAATTACTCAGGTAATGGTTGGCGATAATGCGTCGGAGGAAGTAAAGAAAATTGCTTCTTCCTTAAAATCTGAATATTGTATCGCTGTTGAAGGCGTTGTTGCTGCCCGCGCAGAAAAAGACGTTAACCGCGACATGACAACTGGAGAAATTGAAGTTGAAGCTTCTGATATTGAAATTTTTACAACTTCGCAGGAACTCCCTTTTAGTATTGAAGAAGTGCGCCAGAAGGACGGAAGCGTTGTTGTTGCAAACGAAGATTTGCGCTTAAAGTACCGCTATCTTGATTTGCGCCGCGAACCTATGCAGCACAATATTATTTTGCGTTCGGCAGTTACTTTTGCTACACGCGAATTTTTGACTTCGAAAGGATTTTTGGAAATTGAAACTCCTACATTCATAAAATCAACTCCGGAAGGAGCACGCGACTATCTTGTCCCAAGCCGTGTTCACCCGGGAAAATTCTATTCTTTGCCACAGAGCCCACAGCTTTATAAGCAGCTTTTGATGGTTTCGGGATTTGACAAGTATTTCCAGATTGCACGCTGTTACCGCGATGAAGATGCACGTGGCGACCGTCAGCCTGAATTTACTCAGATTGATATGGAAATGAGTTTTACAAACCGCGAAGAAGTTCTTGAAACAACTGAAGAGCTTATGCGCCATATCTTTAAAAAGACTTTGAATTATGAATTACCTGTTCACTTTGACAGAATCAGCTGGGACGACGCTTTTGACCTTTACGGAAGCGACAAGCCGGACTTACGTTTTGACTTGAAGATGCAGGACGCGGCTTTTATGGCTGACTTGAGCGACTTTAACGCATTTAAGGCAGGCGCTGCAAACGCAGACAAGAATATTGAACGCCACAAGAGAAGCGGACTTAAAGCCCTTGTCGTAAAAAATGTTGCAGACAAATACAGCCGCAAAACAATCGAAGCTTTGGAAGCTGTTGCAAAAATCAACCACGCAAAAGGTTTGGCCTGGATGAAGGTTGACGCAGAAGGCAAATTTGAAGGCGGAATCTCAAAGTTCTTTGCCGGAAAAGAAGAAGAAATCTGCTCTAAACTCGGAGCTGAAAAGAATGATTTACTTTTGTTCGTAAGCGACGAAAAATGGCAGACAGCGTGCGTTGCCCTCGGTGCAGTGCGCAAGCAGCTTGGAAAAGACCTGAATCTTTATAACCCGAACGATGAATTCCACTTTGCATGGATTATCGACTTTCCGTACTTTGCATGGAATGAAGAAGAAAACCACTGGGAAACAGAACACCACATGTTCACTCTTCCGCAGAAAAAATACTGGGACACTTTGGAAAGTGACCCGGGCAGTGTAAAGGGCGACCTTTACGACCTTGTTTTGAACGGCTACGAACTTGCATCGGGCAGTATGCGTATCAACGACCCTGCATTGCAGGAGCGCATTTTTGAAATCGTAGGCTACAGTCGCGAACGCGCAGAAAAAGCATTCGGCTTTTTGGTACAGGCATTTAAGTTTGGCGCTCCGCCGCACGGAGGAATCGCACCGGGACTCGACCGCCTGCTTATGTTAATGTGCCACGAGGAAAGCATCCACGAAGTAATCGCCTTCCCGAAGAACAATCTGGCAGCTTCTCCAATGGATGAGTGCCCGAGTGCGGTTGACCAAAGCCAATTGGATGATTTGCATTTGAAGTGCACAGAAGTTGAGAAATAATGTGTGCGAGTTTTGCACCGCAAAACTCGGTAAGCAAGACGCGAAGCGGATTGCAACATCTGCATATCAATTGCTACGATGTGGAAAAAGAATAAAATATTGTAAACAAAAA
>CAVJSA010000125.1:0-4316 GCA_963651875.1 Lachnospiraceae bacterium
TGTGCGCAAAATGCGCACGCCCCTGGCACTTCGCGCCAGGGATGCCTGCCTGCCAACTGCGTTGTCAGGCTGAGAGTTTGCTTGCGCAAACTCTTTATTGGACTGTGCGCAAAATGCGCACGCCCCTGGCACTTCGCGCCAGGGATGCCTGCCTGCCAACTGCGTTGTCAGGCTGAGAGTTTGCTTACGCAAACTCTTTATTGGACTGTGCGCAAAATGCGCACGCCCTTGCTGCGCAAGGGATAGGAAGGGCGCGCGGAGCGCGATGTTTGTGCGCAGCGCAAACATTGGAGGCGCGGCAGACGCCGGAACCCTGGATAGCCCGGTTTTTGCGGCTTTGACGCAAAAAGGCGCCCGGAATAAAAAAAGGAAAAAAAATGAAAAACTTAAAGGATTTAACATACGGAATCGTCGGACTTGGAATTATGGGCGGTTCAATCGCAAAGGCAATCCGCGAAAATATTTTATGCCAGAGCGGAGCTACAGGAAAAATCTACGTCTGCAACAGAAGCACTGCCTGCTTAACCCAGGCGATAAACGAAGGAGTTGCCGACAAAGCTTTTACTTCCACCGAATACGACAAAATGCTCCCTGAATGCGACTTTGTGTATGTCTGCCTTTATCCTCATGCAACGATCGATTTTTTAGAACAGAACAAAAAGTTTTTTAAAAGCGGTGCGCTCGTAACTGATATTTCGGGCGTAAAAGGAATTTTTGAAAAATCACTGCCTGCAATCCTGCGTGACGACGTTGATTTTATTATCGGACATCCGATGGCGGGGGGCGAAAAGGAAGGATATGTTAATTCCACCGCAAAAATGTTCATAAACCACAACTATATTCTGTGTCCTCTCGAAAGCAACAAGGCAGAAAATCTTGACTTAATGCGCGACTTTATCTGTGCAATCGGTTTTACAAGAATTACAGAAACAACCTGCGACACTCACGACTTTAAAATCGGTTTTACCAGCCAGCTTTGCCACGTAATTGCATGCTCCCTCGTAGACAGCGCAAAAGACGAGCAGATTACAGCCTTTGGCGGCGGAAGTTTTGAAGATTTAACGAGAATTGCAATGATTAACGCCCCTCTTTGGACCGAGCTTTTTATTTCAAACAAAGAAAAGCTCGTTGCCCATATCGAAAATTTCGAAAACGAGGTTAATAGGTTCAAGAACGCGATAAAAAACGAAGACAAAGATACATTGATGAGCCTGATGGAAGAAAGCCGCGAAAAGCGAATCAAAATGGGTTCAATAAGGACTGTGGCAAAATAAAGGATTAACTAAAGTAAAGTTAAAAAGTTGGGCGTTCCGGCAGACACTCTGCCGTCGGGTGTTCCGCACTTGCGCGCAAAGCGCTCCATTCCGCCACTTCGTTCTGGAACGGCGGTGCCGGTGCTCCACCCCCTAACGCAAAAAAAATATATTTTTGAGGAATCTTATGAAAAACAACGAAATTTTAGACAAAGCAATCCGTCGTGTGCCGGATTTTCCAAAGCCTGGAATACTTTTTTACGACGTTACAAGCGTTTTTACAAATCCAAAGGCTTTTAAGTTTTGTCTCGACACCTTAGAAGAAAAATTCCGTCCGCTTGTAGAAAAAGGCGAAATCAACGCTGTTGCCGGAGCAGAAAGCCGAGGATTTTTGTTTGCCGCTCCTCTAGCAGATCGCCTTGCGCTTCCTTTAATTTTAATCCGCAAAAAAGGCAAGCTTCCTGGCGACGTTTACAGACAGTCTTACTCACTTGAATACGGAACTGCCGAAATCGAAATTCATAAATCCGACGTAAAGCCGACAGATAAAATTCTTTTGATTGACGACTTAATTGCAACCGGTGGAACTTTAAACGCAAGCAAAAAGCTTTTTAGCATGGCAGGGGCAAGCGTTGCTCAGATTGCAGGCGTTATCGGCCTGCCTCAGCTTGAATACAAAAAAGCGCTTGAGCCGACTCCGGTTACAACGCTGATTGATTTTGAAGGAAAGTAAACAAGGCTTAATAAAGCACAGGAGGCTAAAATGGAATTTTTTGTCCGCAAAGCCGAAAAAGGCGATTTAGAAACAATTTTAAAGATTTACGAGGGTGCCCGCGCTTTTATGAAAAAAAACGGGAACCCGACTCAGTGGGGCAACAACCGCCCTCATACGCAAAAACTTATTTCTAATGTAGAAAACGGAATCCAGTTAGTCTGCTGCTTTAAAAATGCAGACGGCAGCGAAGAAATTGCCGCAACCTTCCATTTTTCTCACGGCGAAGAAGAAGCCTATAACCATCTTGCCGGCGGAACATGGCCAGAAGGTTCAGACGACTACTGGTGCATTCATTCATTTGCTTCTAGCATGAAGGTAAAAGGAACTGCAACTTTCTGCTTTGGCTGGTGCGAAAAGCAGCCGGGCGTAAAAAGCATAAAAATCGACACACACCGCAATAATATTCCAATGCAGAATTTAATAAAAAAGTTCGGCTACGAATACTGCGGCAAGTGCTACTACAACGAAACCGTGCAGACCGACAACGGAGAAGTAGAAGACTTTGAGCGCATAGCATTCTGCAAGGTGTTGTAAGAGGGGAGAGAGCTCGTCTTTTTAAGGGCTTTGCTTTTATTTGACGCAAGGCAAAAAACAAAGTATATTAAAAAAAAGGAAATGCCCGTTTCTTACGGTCGTCTCCACGTTTTATGCTATAAAGCCGTCAAAAGTGAGTCAGACTTGGCGGCTTTACTTTTTTACTCTTTCTATTATTTAAAATAAGAAAGGGCTGTAAGGATCAAAATAGCTAAGTTAATAGCCAGCGAAATAATTTCGTACAATGTCACCTTAAGTAAGCTCCCTTTTTTCAAATTTCAGCACAAGGCTGCTTGAGTTTGGGAGACACCGCCTTAGAATCAGGCATTTCCAATAAGCTCACTAAATCATAAATAACTGATGTAAACAAGGCAAAAAAAATCTTGCTCCGACATTCCTTGTCGTCTTGAACTTTTATACTTTTATTGTTATGGGTAAAAAAGACTAAAGAGAGGAGGGCGGAGCGTTTTATGGCTGATTTTGTTTTTCCGACAGATTCAATGGAAATTTGTCAGTGCCTGTATAATTCAGAAACCTATTTTAGCAGATGTGTGGGCTATTGCTCTTTTCATAATGCTTATTTAACAAAGAATCAGCTAAAAACAAAAAACTGTCTCGGAAAACAATGTAACGCGCTAATCAAACAGACAGGGCATTCGTTTTGGATAGAAAGAGAATTGTTAAAACTCGACAAAAAAGTAAATAAACAGGTAAAAAAAACAATAACAGCGGACAAAATCCTCGAAACTGGTAAAGAATCTGTTCAAAGCGCAAAAAAAGACAAGCCTGCAAAAGAAACAAAATCTGCAACAGTAAAAAAGCGCTACATTTGCATTGATTTAGAAATGAACGAATTGACTTCAAAAGAAAGAAAGTCTACAAAGGGCATGGCTGGAGAAGTTATTCAAATTGGTGCAGTTATGCTTGATGAAAATTTCTGCTGCATAAGCCAGTTTAATTCATTAGTAAAGCCTGTTTTTAGCCATATTGCGGGAGAAATTTCAAAACTTACAGGAATTACTGACGAGTCTGTTTCTAATGCAGATACATTTACTACAGCTTTTTATAAATTTTATTCGTGGGTAGGAAAGGACGACATAACGGTTTTTTGCTGGAGCGACAGCGACTACAAGCAGCTTTGGGACGAAATTTATATAAAGGCAAAAAATCATGATGAATATAAAAATTTTCTAAAAACATTTGTTGATCTGCAGTCTGCTGTAGGCAAAAAACTTAATGCAAAAAAAACGCTTTCGTTAGATGCGGCTATGAAGCTCTGTCATATAAAATTTAAGGGGCAAAGACACACGGCTTTTGCTGATGCGTTTAATACGGCAAGAATTCTTTACAAAATGCAGTTGTTAGACAAAGACAGCGTGCTAAATCTTCCAAAACTGGCAGCCTATACAGAAACGTCTATTTCAAAAAGATTCGAGGCAAATATTTTAAAAGACAAAGATTTTACAGCGAGCATAGCTGTTTTTGTTTCCCCGGAACTGCTTGAAAAATTCAATTATTCAAAAGAAGAAACTAAAAAAGTTATAGCCGTAAAAAAAGAAAATGCACTGCTTAAAAAATTCATTTCTAAAAAAAGCGCCTGCTATAAATATGGAATTTCTGCCAATCAATGGATTAAATTTTCAGTAAAAATGATTTTTACAAAAGACATGAAAGTGACGGACACCTTTACGGAAAGTGATCTGACCTGATATTTTGCAATATATTTGGCGCAATGCAAAAAAACAAAGTTGTCA
>CAVJSA010000126.1:0-4135 GCA_963651875.1 Lachnospiraceae bacterium
CCATAGCTCATATATTTCCTCCTAATATTTATTAGCCCAAACTTCGAGTTTTGATAAGAACAGTAATTTAAGTGTCATTCCCGTGCTACGACACGGGAATCTGTTGAAAATTTTCAATAGATTATCGGGTCAAGCCCGATAATGACACTAAAATTTAAAACTCGAAATTAAGGTTATTATTTTAATTATCTATTCATATACAACGCATAACTTACCGCAATGCGAGAATTAATCATTGATTCTGGGCTTTCTCCGTAAGATGCAAGGCGTTTTTTTAATTCCTCATTCTTAACATTTCTTGCAAGAACATAAACCATATTGCTTTTCCAGATTCTTTCTTTTGGATTTATAAGTTCACTTACATCTGCAATGCCATTTTGTCCTGTCTTTTTACCCAGAGTTTTTTCAGCCCTGTTTGCAAAATCAATAAATTTGTAGACAACTCCAGTTGAAAGTTCACCTTTTTTCATAAGTTCTGCAAAATGTTTTCCGTCTTCAAGATATTTTTCGTATTCTTCCCATGTAACGGTTGCATCAAAAAGACTAATCGCATTTTTTTGACTTTTGACGTCGCTTCGAGCCTTTGATTTTTCAAGATTCTCTTCTGCACTTTCTGCAATTACACGAACCGGCACATTAGAAGAAGCCAAAACAATTCCGCCGCTTATAGTTACAGACGGATTATTATTTGTAAATTTTTTTAGTTCTTTTTGAAAATCAAGGGCAAACTGCAAAACGCTGTCCCACGAGCCAAGAACGCACAAATCGTCTCCGCCGGAAAAAACCGTGTAAATCTTATCTTTGTAAAAGTTGCCATTCTGGTCTTTGTGATTTTTTACAAACCAGGCATAAAAACTAGAAAAGAAATAATGCAAAAGATGACTTAAATCTGCATAACGCGAAAAACTCATTCTTTCACCAAGCGACTGGCTAAAAATCAAACCAAGGTTATCAATATCCGCCTTGAACATTGCAATTTTTTTTACACCGTTAGAGTTTTGCGCAATTTCTTCAAAAGTTAAAAGATTTTCTTCGTCTCTGTCTTTTGGGGCAACATACGGAAGATTCATCAGCGGGGTACCTGCATGAAAATCATTTACATAATAAAAAGAGCCTTTTTGTAAATCTTTGTCCCATGGATAAAGCTCAATCATTTTTCCAAAATGGTCGAGTTTGTCAGTTTTCAGGACAATTTTTTCATTTTTTACAAGCCTTTTTCCAATTTCGATTAATTTTTCGCAATTTTTGCACTGCCGCTCTTCGTCCGCATTTTCTGTTTTTGGAGAACTTGCGGCAAATATGCCGCATTTAGGACATTCACCGTTTTTCTGCAAATCATCATAAAATTCATGCAAAACCGCTCCGTGCTTAAAAAGAACTTTCTGCATTTTTTTAGATTTTGCCCTGTCTGCGTCATCTCCAATTCTATTTATTAAAGAAATTACATTTTGTTTCTTCAAATCCTTGTAAGAACTTTCTGTTCCGCTGCTGATTATAAAATTCAACTTTCCGGCAAATTCACGCAAAAAATACTCTTCAATTTCAAGCTGAAAATTCTTTAGTTTTGTTTTTACTTCAGCAGTATTCGGCAAAAGAATGATGAATTTTCCGCCGGCACTTGTCATAATGTTCGCATAAGTTACGCCGAACTTTTTTACAATATGCTGAGAAATTATTTCTGATAAAGCCCAAAGTTCAAAACTTTTTGCGCGCAGTAGTTTTGCGTTATCGCTCGTTGTCTTTAGGTCAAAAATATATTTTTGGATTCCTGAAATATCGCCATTTATAAAAAGGAATTTTTTGTCATCGGTTTTTAATGCAAGTTCATTTTCTGAATTTTCTTGTTTGTGCCATTCATACAAGGCAGAAGCAAAAGCCGCCGTTGTTTTTGCGTGCTGATACAAACTTATATCCGCATCCGCATTTGTTGCCGACGGAATACACCACCAGTAGCGTTCAAGCAAAGAATCAAGAGAAAGCAAAAAAGAATCATATTTTAAGCCTTCAAGTTTTTTAAAATCTTTCGCAAACTGCTCATAAAGTTTTCTGTATTCTTCTTTTGAAGTTCTGTAATTTGAATCTGGAAGTAAATTGTCGTCCGTAAGCGGCTGCATTTTACAAAACGACTGAACAGGCTTAGCCGCTTCTTCAAGTTTTAGCGTAGAAAGAATATGAACCATGGGTTTTTCGTAAAACTTTAATTTTTCTTCGTCAAAAATAGATTCATCTTCGCATTTTTCAATCCCCAAAATATTGCATCTGTCTGAACCACTGCTCAAACAATCAGCCTGACTTATAATCCACTCATAATAAGTTGAAGGATTATGATGCATTGCAGCAAGATTTTTTACGTGCAAAAAATTCACAGAATCCGGCAGGCAGTTTTTAAAAGAATCAATAAATCCTTCTGTATAAACAACGTGCTGATGAGTATAACGACCGTCTTTTGTTGTTTTACAATACCTGCCTTCAAGATTTTTATCGTAAAGCTCTTTTACATCCGCCCTCTGAAGCATTTTGCCAACGTCGTGCAGCCATGCAGCAATGACAATTTCCTCTTTAGTAATCTCTTCTTCCATCTCTCTTATCACTCCTCCACTTCTTCAAGTTTTTCCCAAAAATCAATTTGTCCGAGTCCAAAGTTTGTATTTTTTCCAGCTCCTGCAATTTTGTTCAGTCGCAATAAACCGCGTTCAAATTCTGTAAAACCGCCTTGAATTTTAAAAGTTCCGACAATTCCGCCGAGTTCCATCTGCGTTTTTTGCCTTGCTGAATAATGTTTAAAATCAATCCATTTAAGTTTTTTTTCTGTAATTTTTAATGATTGCGACGGAATATATCTAATTTCGTTTTCTTCTTGTGAAATTTCGCCGTAAAGAGAGCAAAGCGTTTTTGCCCTGCGGTAAAGACAGTTAAAAAAGTCCGAGGCTATAAAATCAAGTGTAAATTTGCCCTGAACCTTAAATCTAAGAGGAGATTTTAATTCAATAAGGATTTCGCCGGTTTTTAGGTTCTGCTTACTCGCAAAATTAACTATACTAACGTAGGGGGGGGGATTAACTAAATCAAGATGATTTTTGTCAATCAAAAGATTTTTTTTATTTGCAATCACGCTTAAAATTTCAAACCTTGCGCGCCCTTTAAAAATTCCGCTTTGGCCTGCACGCACAAAAGAAGCATAAATGTACGGAAGATAATCCACCGCCTTACCAAAAAGCGTTAAAACAAAAGAATAATCGTCAACAGGATTTTTTCTTTGCAGTTTTTCTACACTAAGCGAAAACGGATGCGAGCCTTTATTGCGTCCCGGCAAAGTCTGATTTTCTAGCGGAAGGCAGGTTTCAAAAATATAAGAATAAACGCACGTCTTATTGTAAAGACATTCACTGCAAACAGAATTTTTAGAAATACAACACATAGAACGCAAGTTTTTTCCGAGCATGCTGCGCATTACAAAAAGCGGATTTGTGTCGATATATGTTGTCTGTAAAAAATGTAAATTAAACGCGAGTTGTAAATAATTAAGTTTCAAAACAATCAATCCAATATTTATTTTTACATTTTAGCATAAGAAAATGAATATTCATATTTTTTTTATATTTCATGGCGGCTGCCGGCAAAGCCGTCACCGGGCTATCCGTGGTTCCGCGTCTTGCGCGCTCCATAAAAAACGGCAAACCGTTTTTTACGCCTTCGGCGCCACTCCTATCCCTGCCACGGACGGCACTAAAGGCAGAAGACCGCATAAATTACATCGCAATTTATGCCGCGGCACGACCATTGTCATTCTTCGTCGTGTTTTCACTGTCATTCCATCACTTGATTTCACTGTCATTCCAAAACTCATCTCTCTGTCATTCCCGCATCTTGTTTTTTTTGTCATTCCCCAACTCGACCCTCTGTCATTCCCTTGCTTGACAAGGGAATCTGCTTTATGGGGATAGATTGCCGTGTCGTGGCACGGCAATGACACAGCGGGGATTGTCGGATCAAGTCCGACAATGACATGGTTGGCAGGATTATTGACCGAGTTTGCTACGCAATGTCTGCGGCGCCACTCCTATCCCTGCTGCGACACATTGTCATTCTCGCGCGAGGGCTTTGATTTGTGCTAGAATCGCTTTATGCAAAATAC
>CAVJSA010000127.1:0-4031 GCA_963651875.1 Lachnospiraceae bacterium
ACATAAAATTTCCTGTTCCCTGCTCATATGAAGTATTCACGATAAAAGTGCAAGCTCCACCAACATAAAATGTAAAATACACAGGTCCTACAGCTTGAATTCCATAACTAGAATCTTTATACGCTCCACATTCTGTACCATACCAATGGATTTTATTGTTTCCAGCGGAAGGCGCAAGAGGCGTTGCTATTGAAGAATCAGTAAAATCATAATTACAAGCTGTCAATTCTTCTGTCACTTCTGTGCTGTCAGAAACAATCTGTCCCAAATACAAAGAGGCTGGAACATTAAGTGTTAATTCCGTTGCAGAACCTACATAGCGCCATGCATAAGCCACAGGTCCATTTGCTGGTTTGTGATCGCTAGCTCCATAAAGATATGCGTCTGCTTTTGTAATCGATTTGTCTGTTCCTACAGTAGTTCCGTCACTTGCTGTCAACGAAAGTGTTCCAGAACCATTTATATAAGTAACATATGCAATGACAATTGCATCACCAGCAACAGGGAATGTGTAAGTTGCTTCCGAACCATAGAGTCCGTAACCAGCATTATTCTTTGGATTTCCATCAATTGTTAAGTTGATTCCGTTTCCTTCATTGTCACTTTTTACAGACGGAGCAGAAGAAAGTCCTACAAAGTTCCATGTATAAACTTGATTTTTTTCAACTGTCGCAGTGGAAGCCTCAACTGTAACTTCGTAAGTTCCAGTAATACCGCTTCCGTCAAGAGCTGTTGCGGTAATTGTCGCTGTTCCATCACTAACGCCTGTTACAGTTCCGCTAGAAACACTTGCAATGCTTTCATCGCTAGAAGACCATGAAACGCTTGTTTCTGTTGCATCAGAAGGACTTACAGTCGCAGTAAGCGATACAGAATCTCCAACGCTGATAGTGCTGCTTGTTGCACCGTCAGAATCCGTTACAGAAATTGAAGTTACAGATGTAAAACTTTCAAGAGACTCAACTTTAACACCGTGAATCCAGCCAGCACCAGTAAATGTTACAGTAACTGTTCCGGCAGACTCTGTTAAATAGTAAGAAGATGGAGAAACTTCGCCACCGTCTGTTGCAACCTTTGTTGAAGAATAAGTTGCAAGAGTGTTTGTTCCGTCAGATACAGTGCAAGGCGCTCCGTCTCCATATTGACAGCCCAGAAGCGTGATTTTTGACATTCCGCTTACAGAAATTGCAATTGTGTCATCAGCAGATGCCTTAAGTCCGTGTCCGTTTCCGTCCTGCTCAAGTCCTGTTGTCACAACAAATCCATCAGAAGATGTATAGACATCGTCTGTAACTGTAACTCCAGAGAAGCTGTATGTTCCGCTTGCACCTGTTGCTTCCTCCTGCTCGTCCCAGGTTGCTGTAAAGTCGCCTGTCTTTGTAGCTGTGATTGAAGTGATATAGTCATCACTTGAAGTTTTTATCACATTAACTTTCAGATATTTGCCGTTTGCAGAAACAGAATCGCCGGCAGTCTTATAGAATGAAAGCGAGCTTATGCTAGAGCCAAGAACGATCCCGTCTTCGCTTCCGTCATATGTATAAGTCTGTGTTGTATCGCTTACCTCAAATGACTGTGACGTTCCGTCTCCAACAGAATATGTGCAGTTTGGTGTTGCAGTTGTTGAAATAACAACTGTAGAAGCGCCTTCAACAGGAATGTAAAGCACAACGTTTCGTGTCTGCATTCTGTCGCTTGATTTAAGGCTCATCTTTCCGTTTGCAGTAATGATTGTTTCGTCGGCCTTAGAGTCAATCACAAGGCCATCCCAAAGACCTGCCTTGCCGCTTTGAATATCAGTTTTCATGCGGTAAGAGCCGGCCTCGGCAGTCCATTCGGCAACGGTGTCAGACGCAGAAATTGCAGCAGTTCCGCTTGTTGCGCTTTCATAAGTCGCTGAGGTTGCTGTTATTGTCGCATTTGAAACATCTGAACCAACCCAAATTCTTACACTCTCGTCTGTTGTTGTAACTGACGATGCAAGCTGCGAAGAAGAAGTGTCATAGAAAAGGACATTCTCATTGTCGCTTGTCAATGTGTAAGTCTTGTCTGTTGTGTCTGAAGGTTCAAAACTTACAGTTGCAGTTGTAAGGCTGTATTTTGCAACAGTAGAGTCCGCAAGAGAAATACTTACTGCAGTTGCAACAATATCTGTTGGAATAACTTTTACGTATGCTATATCTGTAGAGCCATTAGAGCCTGTTACAGTAATTGTTACTGTTCCATCTGCACCAGAAACTGTTGTAATAAGACCATTTTCGTCAACGGTTGCAAGAGATTCATTAGAAGAAGCATAAGTGTATGTAACGTTTTCTGTGTCAGAAGATGCAGAAAGCTGAACAGTGTTTCCACCTACAATATTGTTTGAATAAACTGGATCAACATAAATATTGCTTTCTGAGGTATCTGCCGAAGCATCAAATTCAACTTCATAATCAGAAATATCCCAGATAGTAGAAGCAGTTGCATAAACGTCATTTGTCTTGTCGTATCCGCGATTCAAGATTGCATAACGTCCGTTGTATTCACGGTTTGCAACGCGTTCTCCTAAGTCAAAAGTACTTGTAGTACGTTTTGAAACATCGATGAGTGTTGAATTGAAATAGTTTTCGTAGTCTTTGTAGGCAATAGCAGGATCGCCTGCAACATCAAGAGTTGTTCCGGCAGAGCTTCCCCAAAGTTCACTAGCCAGAGTACCTGAACCAGAGAAAACATTGTTCATAACAGTAGCCTGAGTATCAGCACCAGAGTTGCGTCCATAATATGCTGTTACATCGCTGTCAATTGTAATTTTTGAATTTAAAAGAACAAATCCCTTATTAGCTTCCTGAGTATCATAACTTCTGGCAGCAAAAATATAAGATTTTTGGCTTGAAACATAATCATCGCGAATACAGTGTAAGTCACAGTTTTCTACTAAAACAACATCACCATATCCCCAAATATAATCAGTATCACCTTCAATATAGCAGTCATAGAACCAAGATCTGCTTCCTTTTGCACCAATGTAAAGGGTGTCCTGATGGCTTGCAAATGAACATTGATAAGCTGTCAAATTTCCTGAAATATCAGCACATAAAGCTTCAGCCTGTGCATTTCCGCTTTTTACATCTGTGGAACGGTCAGCAACATTCTGCATGGTAAGGTAGCGAAGATTTACATTAGCACTTCCGTTAAAGAAGAATGCAGCACGAGCACGAGCACCTGTTTGGCCAGAAATTAAGCCTTCAAAGTTGTTCCAGTAGATTCTTGTTTTTGCACCTCTTGCGTTTTCTGTATCAGAAGAATCACCAGTAAGTGTTATATCAGCTGCGCCATTATAGAAAAGGCGTTCATAATAGCTGCCTTCGCTAATTTTAACAGTGTATTCTGTTTCAGAAGTTCCATTTTTGCGGATATAGTCCAAAGCGCCCTGGATTGAATAAAAATTTTCTGTTCCATTATGACCAACTGTTATTTCTGTACCAGAAATAGAAGGAGCTTCTTTTGTTGTAAATGACCAGCTTGCTTCTGTAACATCAACAGAGTTTATTTTACCAGTAATGCCAGTTACAGAAACCGTATATGCAGTAGAATCCTGTAAAAGGCCGTAAGCACTAGAGTCATTATGAGTTTTTATTATGAGGTAATTATCAACGACTCTCATCAATTGCTTTCTGACACCGATTTCTCCAATTGAGTTATTTGCATTACCAGAAACAAGAGTTTCATCAACAGCCTTGATTGTATCAACGACCGTGTCACCTGATTTAATTGTAACAACAGCATCATCAGATACAGTTGGTGCTGAATCAAAAGAAATAATTAAATCTGTATCAGCATAAGCATCTGTTGATTCATTAGCAGGAAAATAATTTCCAGAAATAGAAACAGCTTCAAAACCAGCAATAGAAGAACCTGTTGTACTGCTACTATCATCAGACGAACTACTTCCCCCTTCATCATCGTCGGATTTACACGACGTAAAAAATCCAGTGAAAAGCAGTGAACTTGCCGCAAGAAGCGCAGCGAGTCTGCCAATCTTACTTTTT
>CAVJSA010000128.1:0-669 GCA_963651875.1 Lachnospiraceae bacterium
AGCTTACAGAATTTTCTATCAGACTTTTTTTGAAAGATGTTTTTCTTCGTGTTGTTTGCGTTGCACTTTTGTCTGCGGTTGTTCCTTTTGCGGCGGAAATATTTTTGAAGAATGAGATTTTGCGCTTTTTTGCCGTTGTGATTTTGTCAGTTTTGTTTACGGCGTTTTTTGTTTTGTTTGTCGGAATGAACAGGGGCGAAAGGAATGCGCTTTTTGATGTTGTGAGGAGGAGAGTTCATTATGTCTAATCTTCCTTTTATAAAATGCTGTGGATGTGCTGCGTGTGTTCAGGTTTGTCCAAAGTCTGCAATTTTAATGAAAGCGAACTCTGAAGGATTTTTGTATCCAAACGTGAACGCAGAACTCTGCATAAATTGTAAACTTTGCGAAAAAACTTGTCCTGTTTTGAATGAAAAAGGTTCAGGTGAATTTTCAGAAAGAAAAACGTATGCCGCAATTTTTAATAACGAAAAGCTCCGCCTAGAAAGTTCATCTGGCGGAATGTTCACGGCTCTTGCAGAAAAAATCATCGCGGACGGCGGAGTTGTCTTTGGTGCAGAATTTGACACTGATTTTTCTGTAAAACACGGATGGACAGAAACAAGCGAAGGTTTGGAAAGGTTCCGTGGGTCAAAATATTTACAGAGCCGGACGGAAAACTCATTTTTA
>CAVJSA010000128.1:679-3992 GCA_963651875.1 Lachnospiraceae bacterium
CCTTTTTACAGGAACTTCGTGCCAGATTGCAGGATTAAAGTCATTTTTAAGAAAAGACTATGAAAATCTTTTTGCTGTTGATGTTATCTGCCACGGAGTTCCAAGCCCGGCTTTATGGCAAAAATATATAAAATTCCGCGAAAAAAAATCCGCTTCGCGGATCTTGAAAACAGCTTTTAGGCGGAAGAATGACGGCTGGAAGCTGTTTTCACTATCATTCACATTCGCGAATGATAGTGAATACAGCCAGCCTTTAACTAAAGACAAATATCTGCAGTTGTTTCTAAAAGACAATGCACTGCGTGAAAGCTGCTACGAGTGTTCTTTCCGTGGCGACGGTCACAAGGCAGACATAACTCTTGCGGACTTCTGGGGTGTGGAAAATATTCTGCCTGATTTTTTTGATGACAAAGGAACGAGTTTAGTAATTATTCACAATGAAAGAGGAATGAATCTTTTTACTGATGTAAAAGATATGTGCTGTTATAAGGAAGTTGATTTTTATGAAGCGCTAAAATTTAATCCGGCATATTACAAAAGTGTTGAACGTTCTGAAAAACGAAAAACTTTTTATAAAAACTTTGAAAAATCTTCAATACAAACTTTATTCAGAAAATACGGACGCGCCCCGCTTTTTACAAGGGTAAAACGACTTTTTAAAAGATGTGCTGTAAAAGGCGCAAGGTTTTTTCTTGGGGAAAAGCGGGTACAAGAGATAAAACGAAAATTGAAAGGAGGAATGTGCTAGAAAAGAATAATTGATTTTAGAAACGGACTGTAAAGACAATGAGGCACAAGCAGAGGTTTCTTGTAAGAACTTTGAAAAACTTTATTTTTATGCTAATATATGCATTATGACTACACAAAATGGCACAGGTATAAAGCAAATTCTTTCTGAAAGTCCTTCGGGTACTGTGCTTACTGCAAAGTATCTTAATTCTTTGGGCGTTAGCTATAGCCTTATGCGTTCCTATGAACATTCGCTCTGGCTGAAAAGAATTTCCAACGGTGCATACACAAAACTGAATGAAGAGGCTGATATTTCAGGTGCGATTTATGCGCTCCAGAATGACGGCTTGCAGGTTCACGAGGGAGCACAAAGTGCGTTGAAGGATTTTTATTCTAAAATGCACTTTGCAAAGAATGAAAATGTAATCCATCTTTTTGCTTCAGCTGGAACAAAACTTCCTGCGTGGTTCAAGAATGTGTATTGTGGGCAGTATTCGCTTCATCTTACAAGTTTTTTGCCGGATAAAATCGGAATGGCAGAGCGGAAAGAGACATCTTTTTCTGTTCAAATTCCGGCTTTGGAAAGAGCGTTGCTTGAGCTTTTATATCTTGTGCCAGAAAAAGTCACCGTGCAGGAAGCGTATTCCATAACGGAAACTGTTGTGAGCGTAAAAACTCCGCTTATGCAGAATCTTCTGGAAAACTGCAATTCTGTAAAAGTAAAGAGACTTCTTTTGTGTTTTGCGGAAAATGCGGGGTTGCAGTGGTTTGACGCTCTTGATGTGCAGAAAATCATTTTGGGAAGTGGTGTGCGAAGTATTGAAAAAGGTGGCAGACTGTACGAAAAGTATGGGCTTGTTCTGCCTGAATTGGAGTAGCGTATGGCGTTTGCACAAAAATACGTTCAGCAGGTTACATTGCTTTTGGAAGCAATTCCGTTTGTTGCAAAGGAAAAATGCTTTGCGTTAAAAGGCGGTTCTGCAATAAATATGTTCTGTCAGGATTTGTCGAGACTCTCTGTTGATTTGGATCTGGTGTATCTTCCGATTGAGGAACGCGACAAATCATACAGCGAAATAAACGCTGCACTCGACCGGATAAAAGCTGAACTTTTGAAGCGTGGCTACAATGCGGTTTTACAGGGAAATGATGAGAAGAAACTGATTGTTTCAAATCTGAATGCGACTGTAAAAATTGAGCCGAACTACACGATTCGTGGAAGCCTTGTTGAGCCAAAATTACTTGCAGTTTCGCAAAAAGTGCAGGAAGCCTTCGGCTACGTAAAGATGAATGTGCTTGCCGTTGAAGAACTTTACGCCGGAAAATTCTGTGCTGCTTTAGACAGACAGCATCCGCGGGATTTGTTCGATGTTATGCTGATGTTTGAAAAGTTCGGCGGAATATCGGACAAAATGGCAGGATGCTTTGCTGTGTATGCACTTGGGCTCAACAGACCACTTCACGAACTTTTGGATTGCGCTGTAAAAGACAATTCCGAAATCTTTGAGAAAGAATTTGTCGGGATGACGGATTTGCCTGTTTCATATTCAGAACTGACAGAAACTTTGCGGTGGCTAAAGCATGAAATTAAAGAAAAACTTTTTGTGTATAAAGATTTTCTTTTAGATTTCGTTCAGTTGAAAGCTGATTTTTCTGAATTTCTTTACAAGAAATCATCGGAATTACCTGCAATAAAGTGGAAACTGAAAAATCTTGAACGGCTTCGCACGACAAACAAAACTAAGTTTGACTTACAATATACAAAACTGAAAGAGTATTTTGGTTTGTAAAGTCTGTTTCTAAAAAAATAATTATTCTTTCTAGCCAAAATATATGGCTGGAAACAAAAAACTAAAAATCGGAATCCTCACTTTCTGGTGGTCCGCCGACAATTACGGCCAACTTTTGCAGTGTTATGCGCTTCAAAAATATCTGCGCGACGCAGGGCATGACGCGTTTTTGGTTCGGTACAATCCACAAGGCGATTACGCAAGAACTTCTCTTTTATTAAGGCTTTATAAAGCATTCAACCCTGTAAAACTTTGTAGGTTTTTAAAATTCAAACTGAATCAAAAAAAATCAGCACAGGAGCAAAAACTTCATGACCGCCATTTTGACGATTTTAGAAATAAATACATCGTTCAGTCGGAAAAAATCTATTCTTCATATTCCCAGCTGAAAGAAAATCCTCCCGAAGCAGACTTTTACATCGTAGGAAGCGACCAGGTGTGGAACTTTGGATACTGGAAAAATGTAAAACGCTGTAAAAACTTAATTCACTCTTATTTTCTAGATTTTGGCTCATCTGAAACAAAACGCGTAAGTTACGCGGCAAGCTGGAGCTGCGACAGTCTGCAGAAGAAAATAATAGAAGAAATTCGTCCGTTACTTGCAAACTTTGACTATGTTTCAATTCGGGAGGAATCAGGAATCGTTCTCTGCAAAAAATGCGGATATGAAAATGCACAAGTCCGTTGCGACCCGACGCTTCTTCTTTCTGCAGAAAATTACCGCGCTCTTTACAAAGCAGAAAATGCAGTTCCTCCAAAAAATCCGTATTTGTTTTTGTATATGCTTAATAACA
>CAVJSA010000129.1:0-3931 GCA_963651875.1 Lachnospiraceae bacterium
ACCTTTGTTGGAAATTTCGGTTATGAATTTTCCTAGTTCAATTTGCTCTTTGTCTGAAAACTGATTTTCTGAATACGAGGTGAACGCAGAAGTTTGCGTAAGAGGACGATACGGAGGGTCAAGGTAAACAAAAGTTTCTGAGTCGATAAAATCTTTACAGTTCTTGTAATCGCCGGTTTTCATCTGCACATTCTGCAAAAGTTTTGAGCAGGCTTTTAGATTTTCTTCGTCGCAGAGCATAGGATTTTTTGCATTGTTGAACGGAACGTTAAATTCACCTTTTTTGTTCACGCGGTAAAGTCCGTTAAAGCAGGTTTTATTCAGAAAAATGAAAAGTGCGGCTTTTTCAAGATTTTCATTTTCTGTAGCACCAGAATTCAATTTTAATTCATTGAATCGTGTGCGTTTTTCTAAAAAAAGTTTTTTATTTTCTTCCAACAAGTTTTTTCTGTATGTTTTCTGAAGTTCAAAAAGGCTATAAAGCAAGACTTCATAGTTATTTTTTATTTGAGAATATGTGTTTATCAGTTCCGCATTTACGTCGTTTATGAGCACTTCTTCCGGGTGGCATTTTTGAAGCACATCAAACAAGACCGCGCCGCCACCGACAAACGGTTCGCAGTATTTTTTGATTTCTTGAGGATAATGTTTTTGAATTTGTGGCAGGAGCTGAGTTTTTCCGCCCGCCCATTTTACAAAAGGATGTGCAATCTGCGACATAAAACCACTATACACATTTTTTGACAAAATTTCCATAGTATTTTGCGTTAGGGATTTTGGCGTATCAGCCTTACGGCTGTTACGCTGCGAGTTTGCTTATCGCAAACTCTTTATTTACGTGTGCGCCAAAAGTCTTTTACTGTGCAATATTTATTTGTCTGTTATTTGTGCCACGGACGGCACTTAAGACCGGATACTGCACAAATTGCATTGCAATTTGTGGCGCGACAGGATGTCGCACTAACGTTTACCGCGTTAGGGATTTCTGCATACCTGCGGTATGCTTATTATACTGTGCGCTAAAGCGCACGACCTAACGCTTACCGCGTTAGGGATTGTAGGGGCGGCGTAGCCGTTCTTCTGACTGGCTCATTTACTGGGTAAATGCGCGTTTGTCTGTTATCTGTGCCACGGATGGCACACAAGGACTGTTGACAGCAAGAAATGCGTAGCATTTGTTGACTGACAGGATGTCAGAAGAATGAAGCGACAGAGAAACCCCGAAAAGCCCGACCTGAGCGGAGCGAAGGTAACGCCCATAAAACTAAATGAAGAAAAATTATTTACAGGAAACTAATCTGATGAAAAAACTTGTCCAAAATAACGTACGTTTTCTAGGACAAGAATCGTATGCAGCTCTTTCCGCTTGAAAAACTCACACGGCTTTTATTATGGAAAATTCCGCTTTTCTGTGCTATATTTTTCTTGGAAATTATCATAGGAGGAGGAAAAAATGATTGTCGTTTCATATTCTGACTTTTTTGCAAATCCGGCTAAATTCAAGGACAGTGCTTCACGATACGGACTAAAAGTTCTTCCTCAGGAAAAACAGAAAAAGGTTTCCCGCCGGATTCAGAAAAAACTTGATTCGCTTAATGCCGCCGCCGGACTGATTCCAAGTGAAATTGACGCTGAAAAAATCCTTGCTGCCCGGAAAACAGAAAAATGAAAATCCTGATTGACACAAATGTGATAATCGATGTGCTGAACAAGAGAAAAGACTTTTTCGAGGATTCTTTCAACGCATTGCAGGTAATATTTGAAAAACATCAGCCCTGTGTGTCCGCCCAGACAGTCGCCGACACCGTATACATAACACGGAAAATATTTTGTGATTCAGTGCGGCAGAAAAACGTAATAGAAAACTTCTTTGCGAGTTTTAAAATCCTTTCCGTGGCAAAAAAACAGATAAATCAGGCGTTCAATTCTCCGATGACGGATTTTGAAGATGCAGTTCAGGCTTTCTGCGCGAAAACCGCCGGAGCAAAAATCATAATCACAAGAAATATTCAGGATTACAGACTTTCTCCTGTAAAAGCCGTTACTCCAAAAGAATTTTTAGATAGAGTGAATTTACGTTAGGAATTTACATACCTTGCGGTATGCTTATTATACTGTGCGCTAAAGCGTTAGGGATTGTAGGGGCACGCCGCAGGCGTGTTCCGAAGCGCAGCGAAGGAATGAAGCCGAAAGGCGGAACCCCGGAAAGCCCGACCTGAGCGGAGCGAGGGTAACGCCCGAATAAAAAAACTGCCCTGCAAGTTTTACAGGACAATCTGATTTTTCTAAAACCCTCTACAATTTCCGCGCTTTGAGCCAGTTTTCAATCAGGTCGGCAATCTGATTGTTGTTTTTTTCCTGAAACATAAAGTGGCTGTTGCCCCTTATTCCCATTTTAGGCAAGTCCCAGACTTCCGCACCGCCGCCGTCCACACGATAATGCTCGGCAAAGTTCAGAGCCTGGTCGCGGACATTTTTCCAGAATGCAGTTGAATGAATGTCGCCGGGACCGTTGTCGATGTAGTCGCCGAAAATCACGACCATCGGAATCTTCCCGTCAAGAAACTTCTTGTATTCCGCAGAGCCGACCGCCGGAGTTCCGCCCGGTTCAACCGCAATCAGAGCCGCCATGTTCTGAACGTCAGTCTGCCAGCCGACTCTTCCGCCCTGCGAATGTGTAACGTAGACAGCCTTTTTGCCGGTGATTTTCGCGCTGTCGGAAAGAACCTCGCTCAATGCCGCACCGAAAAGCTTTTCATCATACGAGCCTGTGTTCGGTGTCATCTGGCGGAAAAACTGGTTCTGCGCCTCATCTCCTTCCGGAAACTGGCTTCCGTCGTAGCGTCCCGGAGCAACGCGCCCGATTCTAAAATGCGTGTACCAAGCCTGATCGCCCGGAAGATATTTGTTCGTCTTATCCGCAAAAGTGTCGATGAATCCGCTTGTCATAACGGAAGTGCTTCCGGCTTCGCCACGCCGCGGCTGGTCAACAAGAAAAACTGCGCGTCCATTCCGCAAAGCAATGTCGCTCCAGCCCTCGCGTCCGTCTGGAGTTGTCATCCAGCCCATTCTGCTCTGTCCGTAGCCGTGCAGAAACACAACCGGGCTTGCCTTCTCCTTCGCCGGAATCTGATAAAGAACGTTCGCATGGTCAACGTGCGCCGTGTTTCCCTCGCGGGTCTTGGAAAGCCAGTTTGTCGTCTCATCGTATTTTCCCGGAACCGGCTCTGTAACCGTGCCGCCCGAACTGAAAATCCCCTGCTTTTTAATGCTGAGCGGTTTTGACTTAGGAGAAGCAAACGCAAAGCCCGCCATCAAAGCCACCGCAGCCGCCGTAAAAAGAATCTTTTTCATAGTTTCCTCCAAATGAGAAACAACAGTTAATATTAAAGTTTGCAACGTAAACTTATGAATAAAACTTTGACGCTATCTTAGACAAAGTTTTTATTATTCCTCCAATTTAGATTTCTAAAAAGAAAATAACGGAACTCCGCGACTCTGTAAAATACAATGTTCTTTTTCTGAGCATAAGTTTTTGTTATGGCAAAAATCAAAAAACTGTGATATTTTCAAATTATGATAGAACTCTACGTTTTGAATGAACTTGCCGCCTTTCCTAAGTACGGAACTCTTACGGCGGTGGCTGAAAAAATGAATGTTTCACAGCCGGCTTTGAGCCGCTCCATGAAAAAGCTTGAGGAAGATTTGGGCGTTCAGCTTTTTGAGCGCGGAAAAAACAGGATTGTCTTAAACGAAAATGGCAAAATCGCCGCCGAATACGCGCAAAAAGTAATCGATGCGGAAGCCGTCTTTGAAAAAAAAGTAACCGAATACGAGCAGACGCACAGAATTTTCAGTTTCGCATCAATTGCGCCCATGCCGATTTCTGAACTTACGCCGATTCTCTCTCAGCAGTTTATGGGAATGACAA
>CAVJSA010000130.1:0-3885 GCA_963651875.1 Lachnospiraceae bacterium
ATTTTGGGGATACGTTTTATTTTTCCTAATCTATATAAATCTTAATTTAAATCTTTCGCGTCAGGCAATGGCTATGGGGCTTATTTTGCTTTCGATTGTACTTTTTGCGCGGAAAAAATATATTTCATGGCTTGTTTTATCTCTTATCGCTTCAGGATTCCATGTTTCTGCCATTTTAACTTTATTTTTAGTTCCGTTTCTAAATTTAATTAAAAAAATAAAGTTCCCGCAGTTCGTATATTATGCACTCATTTTTCTTTCCGCAATGTTTTTTGAAAAACTATTCGACATCGTTCTGAATGTTTTTCTTACTCCTTTAAGCCTTGCTTTTGGAAACACCGTTACTGTTATTCAAAAAGTGTTGAGCATGAAAATTCCGCTTGGAAGCGGTATTGGAATCCGACTTAGAGGAGTTGCTTATATCTGTATGCTTCCTCTTTTGTTTGATTATAAGAAACAAAGCGAAAAAAATGCTTTTTATTTTTTGCTTTTTTATTTCGGGATTTTCGGAGAATTCTTGGCTTCTGTAAACATGAATCTTGCAAGAATTTTTTATTACTTTTCACAGGTTCAGTTGATTGTGCTTCCTCAAATTATTTCAACTATGAATATTTCCAATCTAAGAAAGCTTAAATTAAAGGAAGTTCTGTTCCTGTTCGGAATATTCTTGATTCTAGTTCTAGTAGTTCCTAAATGGATTTCAGGTGCCGATACAACGGCTTTTTATCATATGAGTTTTGATTTCGATTTACTGGAAAATCATAAATTTTAGAAAGGACAGCAAATGACAACAACACGCGACAACACTCTCGACATTATGAAGTTCCTCTTGATTGTGATGATGGTTTGGGGACACGTAGGAATACAAGGTTCTGCATTTATTCATGTTTTTAATATGCCTGTATTCTTTATGATCTCAGGAATATTTTTTAAAGAGTGCCTTTCTTTTTCGGATTTGAAAACATTTACCTTAAAGAAAATTAAAGGTTTGTACATTCCTTATATTTTAACGAACTTGGGATTTCTGGTTTTTCATAATCTGTTTATCAAAATCGGCTTTTATGCGCATACGCCAGAAATTTTGGAATTCTATCCTGATTTGCGCCTTTATGATTTTTATTCAGCGAAAGATTTTTTTAAGCGGATTATTTTGACTTTAACATTTGTCGGCGGAACGCAATTTGGCGGGGCAACTTGGTTTTTAAGAGCATTGTTTTTCAGTTCAATTCTATTTGAAATCTTTGACTTGATTTTTACAAAAATAAAAATCTCAAAAAAATTGCTGGCTCATTTTGCTGTCGGGCTTGTGCTGTTAGTTCTGGCGGTGATTCTAAACAATTTCAGTCTTACCGTTTTTGACCATGACGCGCTTATGTGGCTAAAACAGAGCATTGTTCCGTATCTGTTTTTCCCGATGGGAAAACTGTTTTATTCGCATCGTTCTGTATTTTCTAAAAATATAGGTTTGATTTTAACGTTTGTAATTTCATTTATTGCTTTGCTTTTCCTTTCAAGATTTGAAATTCACAGAATTAATGCAGGTATTATTTATAAGCCTGTCTTGTTTTTGCTCGGCTCTGTTTTGGGATTTGTCTTTGTCTTTGCAATTTCCGCTGTAATTTTGAAAATCAAACATGGCAATGTTTTTGCGTTCTGTGGAAAATTTACAATCTACGTTTTAAGTCTGCATCTGCTGTTTTTCAAAATAGTAACTTTCATTTTTATTCAAGTTAAAAATCTTCCTTCTGTTTTGCTTGCAAGTTACCCGACTTGCTATGGATTATGCGAGGATTGTAAAACGAAAATAATAGTCGGGGGGGGGTACATATTTATAGGGGTTTTTCTTCCTAATGCGGTAGGAATGGTTGTTCGGAAGATTAAAGACAGGAGCAAAAACAATGATTAGTGTGTGCATGGCAACCTACAACGGCGAGCGGTTCATAAAAGAGCAGATAGATTCAATTTTGCCACAACTTGACGCGGGCGATGAGCTTATCATAAGCGATGATGGCAGCACGGATAGAACGCTTGAAATAATCGCGTCTTACAAAGATGAACGGATAAAGGTTTTTCATCACGAAAAAAATCCTGTGCTTTCAAAAATCAAAACTGGTCGTTCTTTTTATTACGCAACTAGCAACTTTGAGAATGCGTTGAAACAGGCGAAAGGCGACTATATTTTTCTGAGTGACCAAGATGATGTTTGGATGGCGGATAAGGTTGAAAAGTGCCAGGAACTTTTAAAGACGTATGATTGCGTTGTTCATAATTATTCAGTGATTGATGAAAAAGGAAAATTGGTAAAGGAAAGAAACTTTGAAAAAAGTCCAATTCACAAAAGTGTCTTTCTTAATCTTGCGGACAATCATTTTCGCGGCTGCTGTCTGGCATTTAGGTCAGAATGTTTGAAATACATTCTCCCGATTCCAGAAAAAGTTATAGGACACGATTATTGGATTGGAACTTTGATTTCTCATTATGGAAAAGTTTACTACAAACTCGAACCGCTGATTAAATCTCGCTGGTATGCGGGGAGTGTTTCTTCAAAAAAGAAAACATCGCTTTGGTATAAGGTCAGATTTCGGTTTGATTTGCTGATTTTGATTTGCAGGAGAATTAAGGCGGAAAAATTGGAGGAAAGTAAATGAACATTGCATTAATAATCGCTGGCGGAACAGGAAACCGCATGGGACAGGACATACCGAAGCAGTTTATAAACGTTTACGACAAACCTGTAATTATCTACACGCTCGAAGCGTTCCAAAAGCATCCAAATATTGACGAGATTTATGTTGTCTGCCTTTCGGGTTGGCATGATATTCTCCGCGCTTATGCAAAACAGTTTGAGATCTCAAAATTAAAAGACATTTTTAACGGCGGTTCTTCCGCTCAGGAATCAATCAGAAACGGTGTTATGAGCATTAAGGCAAAAGATGATGACATCGTGATAATCCATGATGGCGTGCGCCCATTAGTCGATGACTCTGTTCTTTCCGATGTGATTGCAAAGACGGCTGCCTACGGAAACGCCGTCACGAGTATGCCGTACAACGAGCAGATTTTTGTAAAAACTGATGAAGAAACTACAAAAAACTACATTCCTCGTGACACCTTGCGCCGTGTTTCAACTCCGCAAGGATACAAATATTCAAAACTCGTATGGGCATATAAAAAGGCGTTTGAAGAGAATATCGGAATAGGCACATCGTCTTACACAAACACAATGATGGTCGATTTAGGAGAAACTTTGCATTTTGCGTCTGGAAGCGACAGAAATATCAAACTGACGACAAAAGATAATCTAGAGATTTTCAAGGCATATTTAAAAATGGAAAAAGACGAATGGTTGAAATAAAGATAGAAGAATTGGAAAAACTTTCAGGTAAAAATATTCTCGTTCCTGGAGCAAGTGGAATTATTGGTGGAGCGTTCGTTGAGTTATTGATGTCGCTCGATATTCCTATTGATGTGTATGCCGCAGGAAGAAATGTTGACCGTGCAAAAATGCGGTTAAAAAAATATATTAAAAATCCACGCTTTCATTTAATTCCACTAGATGTTGTAAAAAATATAGTGCAGAACGTTGATTTTGATTTTATTGTTGACTGTGCAGGAGGTTCTTCCCCTAATCTTTATAGCGAATATCCTGTAGAAGTTATGTTCTCAAATATCATCGGAGTAAAAAATCTTTTAGAGTATGGATTGAGTCATAATCTCAAAAAATTCGTCTATGTTTCATCTGGGGAAGTATATGGAGAGGGCGATGGTCGCATTTTTACAGAAGATTTTTCTGGCTATGTAAATCCTCTTAATTCTCGCTCCTGCTATCCAATGTCAAAACGTGCAAGTGAAACTCTTTGTGTAAGCTATGGAAAGGAGTATGGC
>CAVJSA010000131.1:0-3849 GCA_963651875.1 Lachnospiraceae bacterium
CTGAAGTTCCTCGTTCTGTTTTTGCAGTTTTTTCTGGTTTTCAGAAAGAATTAAAGAAATTTCCGAATATTTTTCCTTCAGTTTGCCCAAAAAAGCAAAATCTTCCCGTATATTAAATTTTAAATTGAGTTTTTTAATCTGTTCGTTTGTTTTTTCAAGAGTTTCTAAATCTTTTGAATAAGCCGCCCAAGTTGCCTCGCTTCCTTTTTTTTCTGAAACGAGTTTTTCATAGCTGTCCTGATGGCGGCCAAGAGATTTGTTTAACTCATCACGCAGATTATCCAGTTCTGCCTTTTCGCACTTTTTTGAATCAAGTTTCTGTTGAAGTTCCTTTATATCTTTTGAAGAAGCAAGTTTATTTTTTTCTGCTGTAAGGCTATCAATCTTTTTTGCAAGAGAATCAAAATCAATCTGTTCCCACAAAGAAATTTCTAGAAGCAGGTCGCAAGAATGAATCTGCTGGTCAACATTTTTAAGATTTTTTTCTATTTCGTTAAGTTTTTTTGATTGTGTTTCAATTTTCTGTGCCACTTCATCAAGTCTTGAACTCAAAAGTCGCCTTTTTTGGGAATTATCCCACCCTAAAACCTGAATAAAATTTTCACGGAATTTTTTGCGGTCGTCCTTTTCGTGCCTTAAGCCGTTTTTTATAAGGCCGGAAGATGTCAACGCACGGTCAGTTTTTGCAATTTCTTCTATATTATCTGTGCAAAAATAGTCAAAATTATGCGCAATATGATTTTTTAGCCAGAAAGCAAGTTCATGGTTTTGCTTTATTTCAATTTTTCCAGGAAGATGAGCAGAATCGCTTTCGCCTTCAAAAGCCATTATTTCATCCTGCGTTCTAAGATATACAAGGCGGCCGCCAACATTATTTTTTCTAACGTATTCTGTTACTTTTTTGTAAAGATTTTCAGGAACAAGAACCGTCAGCGCAAAATTGTGCAAAAGTTTTTCTATGGCAAAATTCCAGTCTTCTTCACCCTTTTTTACCTGAATTAATTCTCCGGCAAACGGAATTTCACCTTCGTCGCATTTTACAGCCTTTGCAATATTTTTACGGATTTCTATGTTTTCAAGCGGAATGTTAGAATTACGTTCACCTAAAGATTTTAGTTCGTTTTCAATTTTTGCATTATTTTCTTTTGATTCGTTAATCGAAGTCTGAACGTTGAATTTTTGGTTTTCACAGTCGCTTTTTTGTTGCGCAAATTCATTTTGCAGGGCAACAAGTTTTTCTTTATTTTTGTTGAACTGATTTTCGTTGTGGGGAATTTCAAGACCGCAAATTTTTGTTTTTACCGAGTAATTTTCAAAAGCATTTTCTGTTCGTTTTTTTTCTTCATTTAGATTTTTAATATCGTTTTCAATCTGCAAAATCTGCCGTGCCGTGTCGTTATTCGAAAGATTTGCGTTTAAAATGTCTATTTCACTCTGGCAGTCATCGATTTTCTTTTTGTTGAATTCAATTTTTTTATTTTCTTCATCGATTGTTCTTTCAAGAGATTTTTCTTCCTTTTCAAGAAGATGAATTGCATTCTGGGCATTCCAGGCAGGCAAAATCTGCTGAAATTCTTCGTTTTCAGTTTTTTCTTCAAGATTTTTATTCAGTCGTTGTCCGGCATCCACAACTTTTTCCAACAATTCAATTTGCACCTTTGTTTTTTGAATTTCATTGTCGCATTGAATGAGTTTTGTGTAATTATCCTGAAGTTTCTGAAATTCTTCTTCGGTCTGAGTTTCTTCAAGCATATTCTGCCGGATAAACTCAGTAAGATTTCCAAGAACTTTTAAGCCGACAATCTGGGAAAAAAGTTTAAGTGCCTTATCAGAGCGAAACCCGAAAATCTGTGAATAAGTTTCGCTGTACTTTCTAAAATTATCGCCAAAAAACATTGTTCCAAAGGAGTTTGTTATAATTTTTTTCCATTTTCCGTTTCTGTCAATTGAAAGTCCGTTCAGCGAAAGTGTTTCATAAATTGTTTCAACAGAAAGACGCTGCCTTGTTACAGCAAAAATTTTCTGTAACTCCTCGCCAGAAAAATAACGAACCTGCAAAAGAGAAACGTAAGACTGAAGTGCGCGGTTGTAAAATACGCCGTTTAAAATAGAAATCGTGTCTGTTTCGCGCAAATACTGGGTTTTTCCAGAAACATTATCTTCTGCCTGTTTGCTTCCATACGCTCCGCGTACATAACTTTCCTCGCTGCGGTCTTTTTTCTTTGTTGAACCCGAAGACTGATTATAAAAACGCATCTGCTGGGGAACAAGCAAAGTCACAATCGCATCAACTAAAGTTGTTTTTCCGCTTCCATTCTGACCTGTCAACAATGTTGATTTATTTGAGGCAGAAAGAGTATAGACAGTCGTGTCAAAAACGCCCCAATTTAAAATCTGAAAGAAATCAAGGCTGTATCCGCTTTGAATATTCTCGTCTATTAAAGATTGAGAAAAAAGGTCTAAATTCTGTTCTGAAAAATCGTTCACTTTTTGTTTACCTCTTCAAGCCGTTTTTTAAATTCTTCCAGGAATTCTGCATTAACTTTTCCACGGATGATTCTGCGCACTTCAAATTCTCTGTCGTATTTTACTTCGTTTTTATCGTCATCACGTTTTAGTTCACGCAAAAAAGTTAAATCTACAAGACGATTTAAATATTCATCCATTTTATTGTAAACCTTTGTTTGGTCAGATTTTTCCGGCATAAAAGTAACAAGGCGGTCTTTAATTTCACTTTCTTTTAAGACAAGCATTGAACTTGAATCCTGCGAAGTGTCAAACTGATCCAAAGCCTCCCGCAAAATTACGCACAAAAGTGAAAGTTCCATAGAAAGCGGATAAGATTTTATCAAACGGGGAATTTTTGAATAATCAATGTCGCTTTTTCCATTGTTTTCATCTTCCGCATCTTCTTTTTCGCCAAGTTCTGTTTCCTCGTCCATGCCGTTTTTTTGTTTTAAAAATGCGTAACCGTCAGAATCTTCGATAAAAACAAAAACTCCAATTTTTGAAAAATAATCCTGAATATCACTGTTCCATGTTTTTAACAAATTCCACGTTGAGTCATTTGAATTTGTTCTGTAAACGGGCCCCTGTAAAAGTTTTACCGCAACGCCTGCCCACGGTGGCAATGAATTATTTTTTTCGCTCATAAAAATATCAACCTTGGAACACGAATTTTATAAACCATGTTTTCTTTTTTTATTTCGATAATATCGCTTTCTTCGTTATTTATAAGGATTTTTTCGTTGGTCTGGCTTAGTCCAAAAAATGCCACAAGTTCTGCAATTCCTTTTTCAAGCGGAAACTTTTTTAAAAATTCGCAAAGCGTAAACTGATTTCCATTATTTTGCTTTTTAAAGTCTTCGATATTTTTAAGCAGTTGTTTTTCATCAATGTAAAACTGGCTGAACAGTTCTGTAAAATCAAGCGGATTTACATTCTGAACATCGAATGTTTCAATTTTTTTAAATTCTTTTTGCTGGAGCGGAAAACTCAAAGTTCTTGACTGCGGAAAATACAAATACGGCTTTGTTTCTATCGCCATAAAATCGTTTTGCATTTCTGCCTTATTTTCCTGAACTTTTTGGACATAGGCGTTCATCTCTTTTTTTATTGAAGAAATCAAAAGTGAAACCTGTTTGCGCTCGGTGGCTGTTTCCTGCTGAAGAACGCGGTTTATTCTGTCGGTAAGAGTGCGGTTCTGCTCAATAATTTTGTGTCCCGCTTCGTAAAGATAATGTTTTAGTTGAACCAAAAATTCATTTTTTACTTTTGCCTTTTGAATAATTTTCTGAGTGATTGTGTTGATTTCGTTTTCCGTGTCCTGCGAAAGAAAATTCCAAATTG
>CAVJSA010000132.1:0-3840 GCA_963651875.1 Lachnospiraceae bacterium
TCGCTTGCGGTTTATAATGTCATTGTCGGGCTTGACCCGACAATCTACTTAGACAAGAGATTCCCTTGTCAAGCAAGGGAATGACAGAAAAAAAACAAGTTCGGCAAAGCCAAAAAACACGTACCCAGCAATGACAGAAAACTTGTGCATAGCAAATGACAAATATGTCATTCCTACACTTGATTTGTGTTGTCATTGTCTCACCTTGACCCGGCAATCTATTTAGACAAGAGATTCCCTTGTCAAGCAAGGGAATGACAGAGAAAAACAAGTGCGGCAAAGCCGAAGACTCGTGTACAGCAAAGCCAAAAAACACGTGTATAGCAATGACAAATATGTCATTTCTGCACTTGATTTGTGTTGTCATTGCCTCACCTTGACTCGGCAATCTACTTAGACAAGAGATTCCCTTGTCAAGCAAGGGAATGACAGAAAAAGCAAGAGCGTCAAAGTCGAAAACTTTTGTCCAGCAATGACAGAAAAAAAGCAAGTGCGTCAAAGCTGAAAACTCGTGTCCAGTAATGACAGAAAACTCGTGCTCAGTAATGACAGAAAACTCAACTATATCTGTGTGCCCAGGCTCTTGGCGACATTCCTGTGTTTTTCTTGAATACCGAACTAAAATAATTCTGGTTTTGAAAACCTAATCGCGTTGCAATTTCTGACAGTTTAATTGATTCAACCTGTAAAAGATTTTTTGCCTGTTCGATTTTTAGTTTTTCGTGCAGGGTTTGAATCGTAAAGCCTGTAAGTTCCTTTGCGCGGCGGACAAGATGAGACTTACTTACCATTAATTCTTCTGCCATTTTGTCCAGATTTGTCATTTCGTTTAAGTGTTCAACAAGATAATTTGTAATCTGACGGACAGTAATTCCATTTTTGTTTTCTTTTACAGTGTCCGACGGCAAATGAAGAATTCCTACAAGCTGTTCTCCTGACAAAAGCATTGACCTTTCTTTTGTGCGGCCTTCTTTTTGATAAACCGAATACAAGGCATTGCTCAAAAGCATTCGGACGGTGTCATAAACAGAAATATTTTGAGTTCCAGTTTCCAAAAAAGCGTAGCCAAAATAGCGGTCTGCATGATAAAGAATTTCAAGCATAAGACTGAACCGTCTGCCATGTGGAAAGAATGTCTTTGGAATACAAGCCGGATCGTAAACCTTAAACGGAAGTTTTTCTTTAATGTCTGCCGGTGGTTCCGGAAGAATAAGTTCAATATTAGAAGGACTTAAGTCTAAAGTCATATTTTCGGAAAGACAGAGAATTATTCCAGGAATTTCCATTTCCGAAAGCTGATAGCGCAAAACATCTTGAATCTGTTTACCCGTTGTTGCACTGGCAAAATTCATTGCAATCTGCGAAATGTTATTCATTAAGTACGAATTTTCGCGTGTAGAAAGCGTGTCGTATTCAATAAAAACAGAAACAAGAGAGCGCAACTGATGAAAAATATTTTCGATATGAGAAAACTGTCTTTCGTCATCTTTTACCATTGGCAAAATGACCTTGCGCAAATCTGTAATGTCTTTTTGCAGTTCGCTGTTGATTAAAGAAGAATCCTTGCGGATATTTTGCAAAAGATTCTGGAACCATCTAAGCATTGCTGGTGGCTGGCTTTGTTCGTAAATGTCGTTAAAAATTGAATTTACAAGTTCCGTAATTTCCTGTTCGTTTTGTTGAGGAAAAATCAGTCGCCCCTGTCTAAATAAAAATGAACGTACATCTTCTTCGGAAGAATTTGGCCCGATTGTCGAATTTGAACTTATATTTACGGTTTCGCCGGCTTCGACAATACTTTGTTCAAAACAACCACAAGACTGTCGTACAAGCAGGGTTGTTGGAACAAGGCGAGTTTCGAACTTTGCTTCTGGATTCATTATGCGGTCAATTAAAAGTTCAACGGCGGCGTAACCACGCTTAAAATATTCGAGGTTCATCGTGGTAACCGGCGAGCGGGCAGTAATTCCGTTGTATTGGTTGTTAAAGCCTGTAATTGAAACATCGCCCGGCACACTTATATTGCGTTTGTCGAGTTCTTCGATTACGGTAGCGGCAATAATGTCGGAAGTTGTAATTATGCAGTCAATTTCTGAATGGTCTTTTAAATTATATGCGGAACAAAGCTGTGTAACTGCCATTGCAATGTCGATCGGGTCCATTGTTTTTGTCATGTAAGTTGAATGAGGTAGTTCTTCAATTCCATATTTTTTTAGTTCGTCCCGGTAGGCAACAAGACGGCGCTGGTGCGGTTCTGAAATGCGAGAGCCGATAAAGACAAAATTTTTATAGCCGTGCTTGTTTACAAGATGATCCATTATGAGCGCAATTGAAGAATTATTGTTAATGCGGATGCAGGGAATTCCTTCAATGTCGAGGTAGCCGATATCTACCATTGGAAGCGGTTTTAATGAATTAAAAGTATTTACGATTGTTTTTGTGTCTAAAAATGAGCAGAGAGAAGAAGTCCAGGTAACAAGACCGTCAACGAGAGGAGACTTCATAAAGCGGAAGTTTTTTAAATAGTGCGAAATAAAATCTATGTCATCAAATAGAGAATATTTTATTGCACCTGCAAAGTTTATAAAGTTAAGGTCGTAGTCGGAAGCCGCCTTCATCATTCCGGCAATGTATTCCTGACCAATAAACGAGCGAAAATCGGCAATTCCCGTAAAGCCAATTGTTACGCGGTTGCCCTGATTTTTGCGTTGTGTTAAAAAAGCTCTCCTTTTTGCAATTCCCTGGTTCATAAGATAATTATATCATTTGACTGAGCATTTTTTGTATAAAAAAAAGCAAATATTTTATATAAAAGCGACAGTTTGAATAAAATTGAATAAAAGACCAGGACGCGCATTTATTTTATAAATCTATAAAAACATATTTAAAACTAGCGCAATAATAGATTTTTGTAATGAATAAAATTAAAATTATAAGTAACGATTATTTGAAGCAAATGGAGAAATCAAAATGAAATCTTTAAAAAGAATTTTAGCAGTTATTGCAGCAACAGCCAGCGTGTTTGCCTTTGCCGGCTGCTCGGAAGAAGATGCAGATGCATTGTTAGGGCCAGAAAATACGTGGTGTGGTATGGACGTTACTTATACTCCAGAGAATGCAAGTTCGAGCGCAACAATTTATGTATGGTGTTATTACACAGATACAGAAGTAAAAGGAACTGGAACTACTGCAGGAATGAAAAGTGATATAACACTGCCGGCAGGACTTACTTTTGTTGTAACTTCAAAAGTTGATAATAGCAGCATTATTTCTGGTTTAACTAAAAATGCATATATTATGAAAAGTTTTCCGAAAGACACAGATACATCAACTGACCTTGATGCAAGTGACACGACATATAGTTTTAAAGGCTCAAGGGCTGCATGGGCAGCTTTGTACTGGGCAAAGGCTGATTTAAGAAATTCAGAAAATCAGTTGTCCAAAAATACTGTTTTACCAGTTTTGGCAACAACTTCTTCAGATGAAAACTTGACTTGGGATAGTGTAAAATCTACTTTCTCTTGGAAGAGACTTTTAGCTAACTATTTGCTTAACTAGGTTTAGCGCATAAGACAAACAAAAGGGGCTGTCTAAAAAAGTTCTCTTCATAATGAATTGTGTGCATCGTCATGCAATTCATTATGAAAAAAGATTCCCCGGTCAAGCCGGGGAATGACACACATATTGTCATTCCCGCACTTGATGCGGGAATCTCTAAGTTCAAGGCACGATACTGACAAAAAAAATACTTTTTGACAACACGTTTTTTATGTCAATGCAGTCTTGCGCAAGGGATGCTTGCGTATCAGTCTGACGACTGCTACGCTGCGAGTTTACTTC
>CAVJSA010000133.1:0-3785 GCA_963651875.1 Lachnospiraceae bacterium
GCTGTCTGGCCAGTTTAAAAAATGTTCTATATATTTGCCGACTAAATCGCATTCAATATTCACTTTGTCGCCGTTACTCTTCTGGCTCAAAGTAGTTTGTTCCCACGTATGAGGAATTACGGCTACTTCAAAAACAGTTTCTTCCGAACCGTAATTTACATTGGCAACCGTTAAACTTATTCCGTCAATACAGATTGACCCTTTTTCGATTATGTACTTTCCAAGACTTGAATTAACTGCAATTTTTATATTTTTTGCATTTTCTTCGTGCTCGCACGAAACAAAAAATCCTGTGCCGTCGATGTGGCCGCTTACAATGTGCCCGCCAAACCTTCCGTCGCTTTTTAGGGCGCGTTCAAGGTTTACACTGCTTCCATTTTTCAGTTCGCCCAGTCCTGTCCGGCGGAATGTTTCTGGAGTTACGTCGGCATAAAACACATTCTGCGTTTTTTTAGTTACTGTAAGGCAGGCTCCGTTTACAGCAACGCTTTCGCCTAAAGCTAAGTCGCCAGCAAAAGAGCAGTTTATTCCCAAAACAAGAGAATTCCCTTTTTGCAGGATTGAGTTTATTGTTCCTGTTTCTTCAACTATGCCTGTAAACATCTTCTTTATCCTTATTAAATCGTCCTTTTACGGTTCACTTAAAACGTAAAACAATTTTTCGCCAAGTTTCAGTCGTAAGCCCAGCCACACGCTTAAGACAAGGCTTAATCTAATCTTTTAAAAAATATTTTAAGAGAATGTCTTCTCCAAAAAATTCAATTTCGGGTTTTCCAAGATTTATGCACTGAGACGGAAGTTCAATTCCTTTGCCACGAACTGGCGTATAAATTGTGTGCCCGTCGTTTCCAAAAATCTTTGGCGCAATGTAAACGTTTACTTCCTGGACAAGACCTTTTTCGTCAAAGAAAAAACTTCCGTTTAAAGTTCCGCCACTTTCGACTATTAGAGAATCAATTCCTAATTCGCCAAGAGCCTTTAGCTGCGTATACAATATCGAATGATTTTTTTCTGCCTTTGTTGTAAGAACTTTTACGCCCTTGCTTTCAAGAACTGCCTTTTTAATAAGTTCAGTTTCCGTAAGTTCATTTTTGCAAAATACAATTACAGGAATTTCGTTTGCCGTCTGTACGAGCATGCTTTCAGGGCTAAGCTTTAAATGGCTGTCGAGAACAACGCGCACCGGCTGTCTGTGTTCTGCCTGGTCGTCGAGGCGCACATTTAACATTGGATTGTCTTTTTTGGCTGTTCCAATTCCTGTTAAAACTGCCATTACATTTGACCGCGTCTTGTGCACGTTCTGTCTTGCGTCGTGTCCGGTTATCCAGCGGCTCTCTGCCGTTGAAGTTGCGGTCTGTCCGTCTGCCGTCATTGCATATTTTATAATTACATAAGGCATTTTCTGCTTTATATAATGGAAGAATATGGGATTTAAGGCGTCGCATTCCTGCCTTAAAAAATCGGCAGTAACCTTTATGCCGGCGTCTTCAAGGAGTTTTTTTCCTTTTCCGTTTACGAGAGGATTTGGATCGCGACTGCCGTAAATTACTTGAGAAATTCCACTTTCGATCAAAGCCTGTGTGCAGGGAGGCTGTTTTCCTGTATGACAGCATGGCTCCAGGGTAACGTAAATCGAAGCGCCTCTTACGTCTACATTATTATCGCGGGCGTTTTTTAGTGCATCGCGTTCAGCATGAAGGTCTCCGTATTTATGATGAAATCCTTCTGCAACGATTTTGCCGTTTTTTACGATTACAGCCCCAACCAAGGGATTTGGATTTGTAAAGCCTTTTCCTTTTTTTGCCAGCTCAATGGCCCGGCGCATAAATTCTTCCTGCATAAAAATAGTTTTATATCAAACTAAATTATAAAGCAAGTAAAGATTGAACGATTTTAGAAAATTTATTACTTTAAATGCACAGTTTTCAGAACTTTTTTTCTAAAAACAATCTGGAGGTAAACAAATGAACGAAACTCTCAATGTTTTAAAAACTCGCCGCAGTTGCCGCAAATTTAAGGCAGAAATGATAAAAGACGACGAACTGTCTCAGATTCTTGAAGCTGGAACTTACGCTCCAAGTGGCCACAATGCGCAGTCTTCAATCATAATTGCCGTTACAAATAAGGAACTTAGAGATAAGATCAGTGCAGAAAATGCAAAAATCATGGGCCGCCCTGCTGGCTTTGATCCTTTCTACGGTGCTCCAGTTATTTTAATCGTACTTGCAGACAAAAAAGCTCCAAACCACGTTTATGACGGAACTCTCGTTATGGGTAACTTAATGAACGCTGCTGCTGCCCTTGGACTCGGTTCAATCTGGATTCATCGCGCAAAGGAAGAATTTGAAAGCGATTTCGGTAAAGAAATTTTAAAATCACTCAATATCGAAGGCGACTACGAAGGAATCGGCCATGTAGCTCTCGGTTACAAAGAAGAAGGCGGAGAAGCAAAAGCTGCACCTCGTAAACCAGACTACATTTATTACGTAAAATAAAAATTCTGCGTTAGCGATGGCAGGGGCGCCGGCAGGCGATGCGTAGCATTGCAGCGAAAGCGGAACCCCGGACGTAGCGACCGGGCTTTTAAGCCCGGGAACGGCCAAAAACTAATTCTGTCATAAACTAGTAATACCTATTGACATAGTAGGTTATTAAAGTGTATAAACTTCTATCTACTTTGGAGAACGTTATGGCGGAATTTTTAAATCAAAAAAAACTTAATCTTATAAAAAAATCCCTTCCGTATGCTGGACTTTTGATTGCCATTTTAATCGAGTTTATTGTTCCAAATCACAGACGACACCCGGACGCAGGCGGCCGGTATTATTTATTTTTGCTGTGCCTGGCGCTGGTTGTTTATACAGTGGTTTTTGCAGTTTCTGTCTTTGTAAAAAAACTTTCCGAAAAACTTGAACAAAACGGTCCTTTTTATTTTGGCGTAACCATTATTTTGGCTCTCTTGAACTTTATTACGGCAAAAAAACAGTTAATGCCTGCCCTTTTATTCCCTTCTTTTGACAACATTCTTGCAGTTTTTGTCGAAAAACCCGGCCTAATGCTAAAAAATGTCGTAAGCTCTTTTGAACTTTTAGCTCTCGGAATCTTCTTTGGCATTGCTACCGGATTTTTTACAGGCGTTCTTCTGGGATTCAGCCGACGCGCTCATTACTGGTTAAATCCTATTATAAAGGTAATAGGTCCGGTGCCTGCAACTGCGTGGATTCCTGTTGTGCTTGTAATTTTTCCAACAGTTTTTGGGGCAAGCGTTTTTTTAGTTGCCCTGGCAGTCTGGTTTCCGGTAGTTCTTTTAACGAGTGCAGGAATTCAGAATATTCCAAAAGTGTATTTTGAAGTCGGTAAAACTTTGGGTTCAACTTCTTTTTATCAGGTTGTGCGCATTGCAATTCCGGCAGCCTTGCCAAATATTTTCCAGGGAATTTTCTTTGGAGTTTGTTCGGCCTTTGTCGCTTTAATGACAGGCGAAATGTTTGGAGTTGAACACGGAATCGGTCAATACATAATGATGTGCAAAGAAACAACAGACTATAAAGGCATTTACGCAAGTTTAATTTTAATGGTTTTGTTTTGTTCGCTTGTAATCGCAGTCTTATTTAAGATTCGCGGTTATTTCTTAAAATGGCAAAAAGGTTTAGTTAAATATTAAGCTTTTGGGCGCATGGAGCAAAATGCCCCACCGGGCTTTCCAAGGTTCCGCTGTCGCTCCAATGTTTGTGCGCACAGCGCCCAAACATCGCGCTACGCGCGCCTTTCCAATCCCTTGCGCA
>CAVJSA010000134.1:0-3651 GCA_963651875.1 Lachnospiraceae bacterium
TATGGTTACTTGTTTTTGATTCTAAAGAAGAACGTGAGGTGTCTTTTATGAAAACGACTGTTCGGAAAAGGAATCAAAGAAAGAAATATGCCTCTGCAATCACGGTTTATTGTACAGCTCAAAAAATACTATGCACTGTTTCATCGTAATCTGAAAACTGATGAATATGTTTTCTATACGATAAAGCGGGATCCTGAAACTCATGCTGAACTTCATACAAAGATGTCTCCAGATACAGCAGAGCACATGCTCCTGATTTACGAAGAAGAACTCAAAAAGAAATTTCCGGAACAGAAGCATCTTCACTGCCATCTTTTCAGACATACGAGGGCGATGCATCTTTATGCTGTTGCAGGCATAGATCTTGATATTGTTTCTGACTGGCTTGGACATTCATGCATTGAAACAACACAGCTTTACTACGTACGGGCAACGCTTAATATGAAGCAAAGGCAGCAGAAAAACTTGAAAAGCACTTTGATTATGTCGTAGGTGATGTGAAATTCAAATATGAGAATGACGAAGAAACATTAAAGAAACTGTACGGACTGAATAACACTCACAATATTCATTGGGGCGGATCTGCGCTCTGCTCCAATGAAATTCAGATTTTCTGAATTTATATTTCAAAAAACAACAGACTTTCATTGTTTTTTTTACTGTTCTCATATTTATTTCTTTCTGTAGGATATTCTCTAAAATAAATTCCTCTATCGTGGCATAAAAGTATTTCTTCCTCAGGTAACTTTCCGTAAATAATTAAAGCTGTCGGCTTAAGACGATTTAACATTTCTAAAAATCCTGTATGAAAATTTTCTTTGTCTTCAGAAGTCCCTAATGCACTCAAAGTGCCAACTGCTAAAAGGGAATTTTTCATTAAACCTGAAAAACAGAAATCCCATGAATATTTATCACCCCATCTTACACTTGGAATAACATTGACTCCATTATTAGAAAGGAAGATTCCAAAAGCACGAGATTTATATGTTTGGTATTGTTGTACTGGAAGAGGAAGATTTGTATAAATACTACAGTCAGGAAGAATTACACTTTGATATTTCTTAAAAAACTCAAGTTTTGAAGTGGACTTCGATTCACTTCTTATAGTCGGTTCGAAAAGATAATCATGTTGAAAAAAATGAATGCTTTTATTTGAAGCATTTTTTAAGTTTTCAGATTTTCCTTCTTGTCCAAATAAAACTAAGTGTTCAGGTATTTTTTGTGTTCCTACAACAATTGGATATTCATCAGTAATTCCGTTAACTCTATCCTTAGCAAAATCATAATCTTTAATCTGCCAGAATCCAAAAACATCTTTTTTATTACTCATTTCTATTTCTCCATAAAAAAGGAGCTGTCTATTTTCTGACAGCTCCCGAAAGTTTTAGAAAACTTTGTTTCCATCGCAATATACTTCTTTGGGCATATTGTGATAATTGATTTCAAAAAGCTGGTTTGTCTCGATGTTTTTAAATACAAGAATCCAGTATTCTTCATAGTTTGGGTCTTCTTCAGGAAGACAGTTATCAGATTCACATGATGTATCAAACAATGCATTTATTACGCTTTTGTCTTCAAATATGAATTTATAACTGTTTTTTGTATTCTTATGAACAAATAAAAGAAAATCCCAAAATCTTCCAGCTTCATTTGGATTAAGCATAATTGTTTTTCTCCTTTTAATTTGGTTTTGCAGGAACAATATGTGTTCCTTTGCTTGAATGATGTATTATGCCATTAGAAGTTGGCACATACCCTAATAACGGATCATTATACATTCCGATATTTTGTCCAAAATTAACCCGCTCCTTATTACTTGAAGCAGGATCGCCAACAACAGTACCTGTTCCAGAAAACGTATTAGCCAGGTTACTTGCTTCAGCCATCGAAACAGACAATTTGCTTTTTCCAGACTGAAAATTTGGATGACCTTCTATGTGTTTTCCCTGCTTTCCTTCCTCAAGTCTTGTCGGCCAAGTTTTTGTATCAGAAAACTTATTTTTTGTTGAAGATGGGGTCAAATGATGCATTACATTCGATTCTTCTTCAAATAAATTTTGTTGACTAGACCCAATGCGGTCTCTGTTTCTGTTATTTACACCAGATTTATTTCCGCCAGGCCCTTTAAATCTTCCTGCACCCATAATAGGCTGCCTCCATTTTAAATGGCAACTCCTTTATCTATGGCGGATTAATGTAAACTACATCAATACTACCAGGAGAAGCGTCAATATTTTTTATTGACGAAGCACCGAATTAGGGGTATTATTCAATTACCACATTGAGATATCCTATCCGGATGTTTCGTCACTTGAATCCAGTACCAATGGATTTAAGTGTAAGGCTTATGCCGATTACAAGCTTGTTTTGAGTACCAATCAAAACAAGCTTTTTTATTTACTATTCGCATAGGCTACATCTCCTTAAATAGCTTTTTTTAAACTAAAGTTATCCTTAAATTTTAAATACAACGATGATTCATAGACTTCGATTTTGTTATTTCTTCGTTTTGTATTTAACCATTTTTGATAATATACGAATGCGTTATAAGCAAATTCTTGCGAGACATCAAAAGTTTCTGCGATTTCCAGATAATCAGTAGGTTTTATTAAATGAACGAGAATCGGTGGAGCAAGCAAAAATTTAGCAAAAAAATTAGCTTCTGCTTCTGCCAAATAGCTTATTTCGTAATGTTTCAGCAGGTAATGACCAATTTCATGCATAATTGTGAATCTTATTCTTTGTGGATTCAAAGAGTCATCATAATATACAAAGCCTCTTAATTTTCCTCGTTTTATTCCCCAGAAAAGGAAACCATCCTTTGAAATTGCATTATATTTATTCTGTAACCCATTTAATTCATATGCAGTTAACTTAGAGTAAGGTACGAGAATAATTCTATTTATGCGTGCTAGTTCAAATACATCTACAGGAATTGTGTCAGAATAGCGAACAAGATTATCTGTTGCTATTTCCTTTATTTTTTCATAACGCCATGGTGGTAGTCTCATTTCAACTCCATTCTTTCATTGATAGATTCCAGAAGTTTGATTAAATCAGTCCTTTCCTCAGCTGTAATGTTTTCAGCACTTCGGGCAACAAATCCTTTTAATTCAGCATAATCTGAGAATGGATCTTTTCCTGTTAGCAGATACTGACTTGTTGTTTGAAGACAAGTAGCTATGTTTGCCAGAATAGCAGTCTTAGGAATCCTTTCTGAATTCATATATCTAGAAAATGCAGCTTCAGTTACACCAACTAATTCTGCAACCTGTTTCTGTGTATATCCAGATTTTTTTATGAGTTCTTGTAGTCTCATAGCAAAAGTTTCTTCCATTTTTTTAGCAAATCTCCTTTATTCAGAACTTACCATTAGTATAATTATTACCGAATGGTAAGTCAAGAAGATTTAAAAAATTTCTGATGAAGCGAAAGTCAACAGAAAAACTTGAAAGGCACTTTGATTATGTTGTAGGTGATGTGAAATTCAAATATGAGAATAAGGTTTAATTGTGCCGATTATCTGTCCTACATCTGGCATCATCCCTGCATATTCAATGCAGGGAGAAGGAGTTGCGGAAGTTCTGGATGAAATTTGGCATGAAGAACGGTTCACATTTCTGCAGACAGACAACGGACCTGAATTCAGAA
>CAVJSA010000135.1:0-3616 GCA_963651875.1 Lachnospiraceae bacterium
AGCTTACAGAATTTTCTATCAGACTTTTTTTGAAAGATGTTTTTCTTCGTGTTGTCGTCGTTGCACTTTTGTCTGCGGTTGTTCCTTTTGCGGTGGAAATATTTTTGAAGAATGAGATTTTGCGCTTCTTTGCCGTTGTGATTTTGTCAGTTTTGTTTACGGCAGTTTCTGTTTTGTTTGTCGGAATGAACAGGGGCGAACGGAATGCGCTTTTTGATGTTGCGAGGAGGAGAGTTTATGTTTCTTGATGACTCAATAAAATCGCATTGCTGTGGGTGCAAGGTTTGCGCGACTGTTTGCAAAAAAGAAGCAATCACTTTTTCTTTTGATGATGAAGGATTTTGGTATCCGAAAATTGACAGCGAAAAATGCGTGAACTGCGGACTGTGCAGAAAAGTATGTCCGATTAAAGAAGACTCACTTTCTCCTCTTATAGAAAAAAATCAGGTTTATGCAGCATTCTCAAATGATAGTGCGGTTCTTGAAAATTCTACGAGTGGCGGAGTGTTCACTCATATTTCGGATTATTTTCTTGAAAACGGCGGAGTTGTTTTTGGACATAAATATGACGAAAAACTGCGTTCTGTCTGCGTGATGGCACAGAATAAAGACGAAAGAACTTTATTTCGAGGCTCAAAATATGTTCAAAGTGACATGGGAAAAATCTACACAAAAATAAAAGAGCAGACCGACTTAAAAAGGGCTGTTTTGGTAACCGGAACTCCATGCCAGATTGACGCGGTTAAAAATTTTTTTAATCAGAAAGTGCCTGAAAATCTTTATTTTTTAGAAATTATCTGCCACGGAGTGCCTTCACCTGGAATTTTTGCTGAATATTTGGAGCTTCTTGAAAATAAAAACGGCAAAAAAATAACGAATTTTGAATTCCGGAAAAAAGACAAAGGCTGGCTAACGCCGCTAAGAAAGATTTCGTATAACGATGGAACTTCTTGCGGCGAATTATTGAACGCTGACGCGTTCAATAATCTGTTCCAAGGAACAGATTGCATTCTGCGGCCGAGTTGCTACGAATGCAGATATGCAGGAAAAGAAAGAGTTGCGGATATTTCAACCGCAGACTTTTGGGGAATTGACCGTGAGGATAATGAAATGTTCAACGAAAACAGGGGAACGAGTCTTGTTCTTGTGAACACGGAAAAAGGCAGGCGTCTGTTTGAATACGCATGCAGATTTATGACGGTAAAGAATATGCCGCTTTGTGTTGCTGCAAAAAGAAATCTTCCGTTGCATGGGCTTCCTGTTCCGCATATTCCTCGCGAAGAGTTCTTTGACTTTTATCAGAAAAATGGCTTAAAAAAAAGCATGAAAAAATTCTGCTTTCCGTATGAGCGTTCATTTAAAGGTCGAATTGTGCGGATTGTCAGAAAAACGCTTGGTGAAAAGGGCGTGAAAATGTTTGTAAGCCTGAAACGAAAATTGAAAGGAGGAATGTGCTAGAAAAGAATAATTGATTTTAGAAACGGACTGTGCTATATTTTGCTAAAAAAGGAGGTATTCAAAATGTCAACTGCAAGTATCAGAAAACCATTGATAATAACATCAGATAAATCTGCGAAAGTCATAGCGGACATTCTGGATTCTTCTAAAAAAAAAGTAACGTCCAAAGATTCTCTTCTTTCTGTGAAGGAAATAAAAGATAAGTCTGTTTTGTCTTTGTTGAAAGGAATGAAATGATTTCTATAGACATTGGCAAAAAGTCATTTTCTGTGCTTAGGCTGAACGAACTTGAATCAGATAAAGAAAAGGACATTGTGAATGTTTTGTTTTCAAAATTTTCGTGTCCCTTAAATAATGAGGTTGAATCTTTCTTAAAGGACAATGCGTTTGAGTTTTCTGCAAAGAATCAGGCGGTTACATACTTAATTTTCTTTGAAGATCGTTTTGTTGCCTATTTTACTTTAGCAAATAAACTTATACAGGTTCAAAAAGACAAAATTTCCAAGACGGTTTTAAAGCGTTTGCTTAGAACTGCGGAAGACACAGACGGAGATTTTGTGAACGTGCCGAGCATTCTTGTGGCTCAGCTTGGAAAAAATTACACAGACAATAACAATCAGTTTGTTTCTGGAAAAGACTTGCTTGCCATAATCGGCTACTTTGTAAAAGAAGTTCAGAAATTTATTGGCGGAGCGGTCTATTTTCTTGAATGTGATTCTGACAGACTGAAAGTAATTGAATTTTATGAACGAAACGGCTTTACAATGTTTTCTGAGCGCAAAGCAAAGTCAAATGATATTCAGCTGCTTCAGTTTATGAAGAAAATTTAATCTGTGTATAGATGCTGAATCAAGTTCAGCATGACAGCGCACACATAACATCAATTATTCTTTCTAGCCAAAATATATATGGCTGGAAACAAAACTCTAAAAATCGGGATTCTCACTTTTCATTATGCGCATAACTACGGGGCGGTTCTGCAGTGTTATGCCTTGCAGCAGATGCTCAGCAATCTTTATCCAGACGCTAATGTTTGCGTAGTTGATTATCAAAATCAAAAAATAAAAAATGACTATAAAATTTTCCACTTAAATACAAAGAATCCTTATAGGCTTTTGCGTTCTCTTTTTGGCTCGTTCGTTTACTTTTTTGACAGAGCAAAACGGTCTCTTGCCTTCCATAATTTTGTAAAACACAACTTGAATATTGGAAGTTCAAATTTTAATGACTACGATGTGATTTTTTACGGCAGCGACCAGATTTGGAATCCTGTTATTTGCGGTGGATTGGAAAATTCGAAAATTGACCCGATATATTTTGGCGCGAACTTTAGCGGTGTAAAAATCGCCTACGGTGCAAGCGATGGAAATCAGCTTGAAGTTACAGAAGACGTAAAAAAATCATTGAATTCTTTTTCTGCTATCAGTGTCAGAGAAAAAACTTTAGCTGAAAAACTTTCTTCACTAAATAGGGGCATTTCTGTTGTCTGTGACCCTGTGTTTTTGCTTTCAAAAGACGAATGGCTTTCCGTTGCGAAAGTCCCGAAAGAAATGGGCTACATTCTTGCATATAAAATCGGCGAAAATCCTGACTTTGATGAAGAGGCCGAAGCTCTCGGTAAACGACTGAACAAAAAAGTGATTCAGTCTGTGTATGTAAAACCGCTAAAAAAAATCTTTTACAGAAATCAAAAATTGATAACATCGGTGAGTCCGCTTGTGTTTGTAGGTCTTATTGCGAATGCGGATTTTGTTGTTACAACGAGTTTTCACGGAACAGCATTTTCGATTCTGCTGGAAAAGCCGTTTTATGTTCTTAAAATCAAAACCAGCTCTGAGCGGATTACGGATTTGCTGAAAACGGTTGGACTGGAAGACAGATATGTTGAAAAGATTCCAGAAAAAGTGGAACTGCATAGCGGAAAAATCTTTACAGCGGAAGTAAAAGAAAATAAAGAACGGCTTGTAAAGACTGGATTTGATTTCATTTTCAATTCTGATTTGCGTCGCTCTCTGCAAAAAATGCGGATATGAAAATGCACAAGTCCGATGCGACCCGACGCTTCTTCTTTCTGCAGAAAATTACCGCGCTCTTTACAAAGCTGAAAATGCAGTTCCTCCAAAAAATCCGTATTTGTTTTTGTATATGCTTAATAACA
>CAVJSA010000136.1:0-3457 GCA_963651875.1 Lachnospiraceae bacterium
AAAAGAATCAACTGGCTAGACAGCGTTTTTGTCGGGGAATAATTTTAATACCGGAACGCAATTTACAGACAAAACCACATTAATCAAGCCAGCGTCATGTTTTTGCGTTATCTCTCGGCCCGGCTTTCTGTCATTTCTTCCCTCGGCTCAGCTGCCATTCCATGGCTTGACTCTCTGTCATTCCCCGACTTGACTCAACTGTCGTTCCTTGGCTTGACCAGGGAATCCCCTTCTCACGCAAGAATCCTACATGCCTTTCTGCACTTATTAGACAGCGCCATGACATAAAAAAAGCCATCTCCATTTCTGGAAGTGGCTTAATTTTAATATCATTCCACGGCTTGACTCTCTGTCATTCCCGCGCTTGACGCGGGAATCTCTTCCTACAATAGATTGTCGGGTCAAGCCCGACAATGACAGCGTAGTTGGCATTCCAGCGCTTAAGTCCCTGTCATTCCTACGCAAGAATCTTACATGTCTTTCTGCACTTATTAGACAGCGCCATGTCATAAAAAAAAGCCACCTCCTTTTCTGGAAGTGGCTTTTTTTTAATGTCATTCCACGGCTTGACCGGGGAATCTTTTTTTTAGTTTGTTACAGATACCGTTTTAGTTGGCGTAAGTAATTGTAACTTTGATTTTGTTGAACTATGTTTTATTCGCTTATAGGTTCAACTTTTAAACCTTCAAGGTATACATTGCTAGACCAAACTAAAGTAAGTTCTGTTGCATCTCCTGTATATGTAAAACTCTGTGAATTTGTATCATCAAAAGTTGGACTAGAAATACCTTTTGCATAACATGCAGTCATTTTTTCGACTGTTAATTCTGCTACGGTTGTTTCTCCATTTGTTACTGTTATTGTTCCAGAGCCATACTTACAAAGACCCGCGGTAATTTTTACGTCACCTGCAACTTTTAAAGTACCTGTTCCACCTTGTAATCCATGACCAGAACTAAAATTTGCATTAGTCCAAGAGAATAATTCGTCGCTTGTACTTCCTGCAGCTTTTAAGTTGTCAGTACTACAAAGGTTATACTCGTATGTTTCGCCTTCTACTGGAAATTCTCCTGCTTCTCCAGAAATTATTGTTTTACCCCAAGTTGGTGATTTTCCAGAAATTGACTGAATTGAGTCTGTTTCCGATCCGTCTTCACTTGTAGTAGTGCGATGACTGTGAATAGATACGCGAATTTTTGCTGTATCTCCGGCAGAAAGTACTTTGTTTACTGTAAACGTTGAATTTTCATTAACAGAGTTTCTAGGAACAACACCAGTAGAAGTTCTATCGTCATAGATAACTACAGGATCTTCACTGTTTTTATAATACTGAATATAAACTCTTAAATTGCCAGTTCCTGGATTTCCCCACCAGATTTTTAAATCATTTATTCTTAAATTTTTTACGGCAGTAATTGGATATTCAACATACCATTCACCTGGAGTTGCATCGTCATCTGCTGCTGTCAGTGTAACACCGCCAGTTGCTGTAATTTTTGAAGAATTGTATGCGTATGTTCCTTCAACAGTTTCTCCTGTTGTATTTGTCCCACTTGAAGGAACAGAAGCTGTGCTTCCTGTTGCAATACCTTCTGCTGAATTTGTTGCAGAGAAATCAGCAGTTGTATTATCTAACCACTGAATATCAAAAGCAGATGCAGAAAGCGGTTCTATTGTGATTGATTTTTCTGTATAAACTGCGTTTGTGTCATTTGCAGTTGCTCTTACTGTTATTGTCTGTTCAGAGTCTACTGTTTTTGCAGTTAAAAGACCTTTTGAATCGATTTCTGCATAGTCACTTCCATTTGAAATTGACCATGTAAAGTCAGTATTAGAAGCATTAGAAGGAGTAACTGTAGCACTGCATTGGAGTGATTTAGTTGCAGTTACGGTTTCTGCATCATCAGCTGTTGTAATATCAATGGAAGTTACAGGAACAAACTCAATTGCAGAGTCATAAGTTACTGTTATTTTTGTAAGGTAAGAAGTTTCAGTTGCTGTAATTGTAACTTCATTTGTATCCTCAGAATAAACTACGTATTCAATTGTAAGATATTTACTTGTTGAACCGTTAGTTACGTTGTAGATTCCATCCCCTTGCGTTCCTGCTGTAATTGTTCCAGAGCCTTTATAGTAACCGGTTACAGCTACAATACATTTTTCTGTTACATTAAATTTAATTGTACTTCCAGTAGTTCCCACCCAATGAGTTTTTCCACTTTCAAGTGCAAATCCTTCTGCAGTTAATCCTTCAACAGATTCAGAATCAAGTATGTAAGTCGTAATTGTTGATTCGGTTTCGCCGTCGAGTAATGCTTTAGAAGAGTCTGTTTCTACACTCCAGTTGTTTTCTTTGATAAAGGAATCTATATCCCAATAGTTTTCTACGTCTTTAGAAAATGCTTCTGTTTTTGTGCTGTAGTTTCTATTAAGAATTGCACGACGACCAGAATATTCATTTTCTAATGTTGTATCACTTAAAACTCCAATGCTGGAAAGTTTTGAACTGTAATTTGAAGCAATAGTTGAATCAATCTTCCAGCCAATATATTGCTGATCAGAAGTTCCCATTGCAGCACTTTTTGCAAGTTCAGCATTTAACGTACCATTTCCTGAAAATGAAACATTAACGAAAGCCCCCTGGTTGTAATAACTTGTATTAGTACCCCAAGGATTGCGGAAAAGATAAGTGTCCTGATTTTCAGAAAGAGTAACCGTTGAGTTAAAAATAACGGCACCTTTTCCTAACGAGTTTTCAACATTAGCACGAGGAGCAAGAATATAAGAAGCATGAGTTGAAGCATTTTCATCATAAACAGAAACAATTTCACATTCTTCATAAAGAGCAACAATACCAGTTGATTCCATCCAGATAAAATCTGTGTCACCTTCTACGTAGCACTTATAGAACCAGCCTTTACCTGTTGTTCTCATTGTATCCTGGTGAGATTTAAACGCACAGTTATAAGCTGCAACAGTTCCTGTTGAATCAAATCCAAGAACTTCGGCTTGAACATCTCCTGAATGGTCAGCTCTGCTGTAATCACTTAAAAGTGTAATGTTTTCAAGAATAAGGTCTCCAGAGCCTTGTACTTCAAGAAGCTCTCGTCCTTTTTCTTGTCCCATTGCAGTTCCATGACCTGTAATAATTACATCAATACCATAAGTTTTGCTTGTGTTACCAGAAATTTTTACAGTTGCAGATCCGTTATAATTGAGATAATTTTCATTATAAGTACCAGGTTGCAACACAATTTTGTAGGTTGAAGTATCTCCAGTCGTAGGAATTGCTGCCAATGCTGCAGCAATTGTCTCATAAGCGGTTCCATTCATAGTAATTTTACTTACCGTAGAATCTTCCCCTTCATCATCGCTGGATTTACACGACGTAAAAAATCCAGCGAAAAGCAGTGAACTTGCCGCAAGAAGCGCAGCGAGTCTGCCAATCTTACTTTTT
>CAVJSA010000137.1:0-3431 GCA_963651875.1 Lachnospiraceae bacterium
TGCTCCCTGTCATTTTTATCAGTTATAGCCGCATTTATTATCTCGTCAACTTTGTGACTCTTTCCACAACCGGGAACTCCGTAGTAAATTAACTGAGAATGATTTTTTGTAAAATTATTGTTTTCTGAAACGTCTATTTTTGGCTTTTTTAAATTTCCAATAAGTTGAAAATCTTCCTTTTTTAAGAATTCCTGTTCATCTGATAATTCTATATCGGCAATCAAGTTCTTGATTTCAGACTTTACAGAGTTATCTTTCCATTTTAAATTATCAATTAATGTATCTGAGTATTTATCTTTCAATTTTTTTAAGCAATCTGAATAAATGGAATCTTTTGAAGCAAAATTTGTATATCTATTTAGCCATAAAAAGAGAATAGCAAATTTTTTAACTGAACTTCCAAGATAATCTTTATTAGTCGCAATATTTTCATAGCCGACAGACGATATATCAATTTTTCCCTTTGTAACAGACAACAATTCTGCATGTCGTTCTGGAAATCTCAAAGGCAAATCTGAATGCATTGAGGTTTTTACAACATTAACACTAAAAAAATTACTTCCAACATTATAGTCTTTTGATTCTCCAAAAGAATTTGCAAAGTTTTTCGTGAAAAATAACAACTCAGAATTTTCCGCTGAAAGATAAACCATACTGCCTACACATTTTATAAACAAATCTTTATCAGATTTTATTTGTGTATCACAAGCCCGACTCATTTTCTTTTTAAATTCGTCTGCTGCGAAAAAATATTTTAATTCACTTAAAAACTGAGTGCCACCTTGTGCTTCTATATCAACACCAGGATAAAGTGAAGACAACATTTTATATAAATCCAATAAAAACGTTTTTTCAAAATACATATTTATCCCTCCAACGTCTCAATAAGAGCTTTTACAAATACCCATGCCATAACAGGAGGGACTGCATTTCCAATTACTTTGTAACGAGATTGCAACGGAATCGAGTCCAAATTAAAATTATCAGGAAATGATTGAATTCTTTTTATTTCTTTTACAGAGAATCTTCTATTTTCAACAGGATGAGTGATTCCGCAGTTTTCAGGTTGAGCAGAAGCCGTTATTGTTCCGTTTATTTCGCCATAAGAAAAACGTCTGAAAAATTTCGGAGCATGATATTTCTTAGGCTCATTATAGATTTTCAAAAAACGAGGTGTGAGTTGCTCTGGCGGAACATTTTTCCAAGAACGACCTTCAAAAATATTCTCAGGCATTTCTTTTAGAGGTATATTATTCTTAAAAAGTTGGATTGCGTTTCTTCCATGTTCACATGGGCCGATTTTTTCTATCATATCCTGAGTTGTTTTCGAATATTCCCAATATTCACCCGGATCTTCTATATCTTTCAAAATTGAACCAAGCACAAGTTTTTCCGCAGTTTGAATCTTTTCAGAAGGAAGATTTTCAGTCTTTACAATTTCATCAGCTTTTAAGAAATCAAATGATTTTTTCTGAATTGATTTATCAATACCAATTATAAGAACTCGATAGCGTTTTTGCGGCACACCATAGTTGCTGGAACAAACCAATTGATGTGCGACATTGTAATTCAACGCTTCCATTCTCTTTTTTATTTCATCAGGGACAGTCGTACCATCAGGCATTTTTGAAGAAAGTATTCCACGGACATTTTCAAAAACAAATGCTTTTGGTTTATGTCCTGAATTTATCTTATCTTTTAAAACACGTTCACAAACTTCAAAAAGTGTTCCTCTTCCATTATCATCATTTACACCTTTTCTATTTCCAGCATTAGAAAAAGGCTGACATGGAAAACCAGCAAGAAGAATGTCAAAATCAGGAATTTCTGATGTCGCTATATCACGAATGTCACCAAGCCGACAATTATCATCATGACGAAACAATTTTAAATTTGCATTATAAGCATTAGCCGCATCAGAATCGATGTCATTTGAAAAAACAATATCTGTTGGTAAGCGAGCAAATTCTTTTCCTTGAAAAGAAAATCCACCTATCGCACCTAAATCCATTCCGCCACAGCCTGAAAATAAACTGCAAATTTTATAAACATTTTGGGATTTATTTTGATTAAGATTCCCATGAAATTTCGATTTTTTCTGCTCATTTAAACGAGCGTTTTTTGGGACAGAAAATTTTTCGTTTTTGACGAAAAGTTAAATTTTTGCTATACTAAAAATGATGGAGGTGGGAAAATGACATACACAAAACCTGTTTCGTGGCATGACTTTCCTAATACTCCAGGAAAACGTGTTCTTGAAGAAATTTTATCAACTCCTCGTCCTGATTTTACGCAGCTAGACAAAGATGTTCAGGCCTATGAAAAAAAGCGTTCAGAAGAGCGGAATGCAAAGGCAGTAAAAAAATAAATGAACTATCTGCCTATAAAAACTGAAACATTTTATTATCAGCATTTATTTGACTCAGAAAACAATAAAAATGCCATCAAAGATTTTTGTGTGCATCAAAAGACAGGTCGCGGGTTAGAAGAATACTTAAAATTTATGGCGATGGCAGAAGAAGATGAAAATTTTGCAAGAACGTATTTAGTAAAAGATAATGAAACTCATGAAATTGCTTCTTATTTTACTTTAAAATCTGGACTTTTTACGCTTGAAATTTCAGAAAACCAGTTTTATGCCGTGCCTTCAATAGAACTTTCAAATTTTGCGGTAAACTCTTCATACCGAAGACAGCACCCTGAACTTTCTGAAATAGGAAAAACAACTTTTAGGGAATTTATTCTTCCTCTTGCGCGGTTTATTCAGACTTTTCTTGGTGCAAAATCTCTGCATATTTTTGCACTTCCAGAAGATAAATTGATAGAACATTATCAAGAAATGGGATTTTCCCGGCTTTCTCCAGAAAAAGAAAAATATGTTCATTCCCATATAAAACCAAAATATGACACTGACTGCATTTTCATGTATCAGATTTTATAGGAACAAAAATGTCTGCTGAAAAAAATATAATAAAAGAAAATACAACCAAACCTGTCCAAAAAAACGCTCGTTAAAAAGGACAGTTTTTTAATCTGAAAAAATATATTTAATAACACGCCTTCAGCTTAGGGATGCTTGCATGTCAAACTGCGTTTGTCACGCTGCGAGTTTGCTAGCGCAAACTCGTTATTTTACTGTGCGCTAGAAGCGCACGGCCTAAGCTTACGGCTTAGGGATGCGTGCATGCCAAACTTGCGTTTGTCATGCTGCGAGTTTGCTAGCGCAAACTCGTTATTATCGTGTGCGCTAGAAGCGCACGGCCTAAGCCTTCGGCTTAGGGATGCGTGCATGCCAAACTTGCGTTTGTCATGCTGCGAGTTTGCTAGCGCAAACTCGTTATTATCGTGTGCGCTAGAAGCGCACGGCCTAAGCCTTCGGCTTAGGGATGCGTGCATGCCAAACTTGCGTTTGTCATGCTGCGAGTTTGCTA
>CAVJSA010000138.1:0-3305 GCA_963651875.1 Lachnospiraceae bacterium
CAAATTTTATTTATGAATATCAAGATTTCTTTTATTCCAGGTGCGCGGATTATAAATTTCTAAATCAGAAATTTCTTTCCAGCGGTAAGTGCTTTCGTTTACAGGGAAAGAAGAAGTAAAAGGTTCATGCTTTTTAGAATTATTTTCTTTTATAATTTTATTCAACTGAGAATAATCACTGCTTCCAGGAACAAAAGTAAGATAACTGTCAGAATAAGCATAAATAAAATCTTCTTCATCAGTTATAAAGTTATAAGGCAAGCCAGAATTTTTTTGCACATTACGGATTTTTAAGCTTTTTCCAGTAGTACAGGTATAAAGATTTCCTGCCGTCTGAATAAACTTCGCCATTTTAAAATGTTTTTGTCCGTCCGTAAACTCTGATAGTTCTTTACTTTCTTCCATTTGAGACAGCCAATAACGTACAGAATAAAAAGAGTTTTCGTCAACTAAAAAACTTAAAAGCTCTTTTTTAATAACCGGCGGCGAAATAGTAATTCCAGAGGCAGCAGAATAATCTGTAAGAACAAAATAAGATTCACCTTCAAAAGAAGTTTTTAACATAAAATTCAAAAAAATCTGGCCATTTACAACCGCAAGAGGAATATAAACAGGCTCTTTTAAGGCTGGATATTTTATTTTTAATTCATAAGCGCCGGCAGTTTTTAAACTATTTTCGTAAATCGTTTTAAATTCAATTAAGATATTTTCCGGATGAACAGCAGTTGTATTATTTCTATCCCTGGAAGAAAGCTGCGCAAATTGTTCAGTTTCGCCTGCTAAATCATCGTACCATTGGTAAAAAACACGAAGCACACAGGCAAAAGAAGCATTTTCTCCACCAAAAAGCAAAAGCCTGTCTTTTCCCTGCCAGACTCCCTGCAAAAGAGGCGGAACTTCAGCAGAATACTCATTAGAATGACTGTAATCGCGCCCACCTTCAAGAGCAAAACAAAAGTGAACCCCCACAAGTAAAAAAACAAAAGCAAAAAACTTCTTCACAAAAAAATTATAGTTAAATTTTTAGTTCAAATCTATAAAGGAGATTGTTAAAAGACAGGAGCAAGTAAATTTTTGAATATTTTATTCGAGTTTTTTCCAAAACAGGGACATTGATTTTATTCACCCATTAGACCTTTTAATCTTTTTTAATTCTTCCGGTAAATCTTTACACTCTTAAAATAATCCGGACCATTTGTATATGCGTCGGTTCTTATAATTATTTCCGTATCGGTAAATTCAACTTTGCATTCATGATACTCATCGCCAGGAATACTTTGCTGTTGCAACATTCCGTCGTAAACTCCAGATGAGGGAAGAAAGTTTTTTATTTCTTCTGATTTTGTTAGAATAAATTCTCTTTGCAATATTTTTTCTTTGTCCAATTCTATAAAACAGAAAACTCTTTCTCTTTCAAGTTTTTCATGTAATTCCCGCTCTTTTATCAGCTGACGCTCAACCTCCGCGCCCTCATCGCAGTCAAATCTTTCCCTGTTGAAAACAAATACATCCTTTCCCTTGTATTTTGAATAAATATCCCTGACTTCTTTGCTTCTGTAGAATTTTCCCTTCAATTCTTTATAAATCTTTTCAATCGTAAAAAACTCATCAACTGTTACGGCGTGCTCGTGAAAAGTTTCCGTTATTTTTATTCCCGGAATTCCCGGAAAAAACTTCTTTTCCTTAAGATTGATATAAACCCACGGACAGGAACGGAAAATGCCTTTTGTGGAAACATTTTTATAATTTTCGCGCAGATATTCATAAAATTCCGACTCGCCGCAGTTTCTTAAATTATTTCCGTAAACCAAAATAACTTCTTTTCCTCTTCCGATGCTGTCACTCATAAAAACTCCAAAAACTGAATTCGATTTCCTAGAATTATATAACATCGAACCGACACAGAATGTCGCAGCAGAATTTTTATTTTTCCGACATAACAGAACAAAGCGCAGCCATTAATTTTGCTCATCTTGTCGACTTTTCAAACATCTGCTCTAAAAGATATTTTCCGCTTGCGGTCTTAAAAATATTTTCCTTCATCGCCGGGACTGATTCACGCTTGCAGTAGCCTTCCATTACGTTCACGATAAAATCCGCCTCAACAAGAATCTGAAAATCCAGGCCGTCGATTGCCTTGTATGTGTGGTGGTGGCCGATTATAAAGCTGATTCGCTCCACATCGGCGGCAGAAAGCGAGAGCGGCTCAAGGAGTTTGCGCGCGATTGCAGGACCTTCCGCCTCCTGATGTTGCGGCTGGCTGTTTCCGTATTTTTCCTTGCTCTCTTTTACGCCAATGTCGTGAAGATACGCCGCAACTTCCGTTATAAAAAGCGTATGCTCGTCAACGTTTTCCATCTGCGCGATAAGCCGGCTGTATCCATGAACCGCCATCAAATGATGAATGTTCGGTCCGTCCGGGTCGTAGTCAAAAATTGATTTTAAAAGTTGGGTTAAGTTAATATTTTTCATGATTTGTTGATTACTCCATATTCTAAATTACATATTTATCTTTTTAATAAAAATTCGCAAGATATTTATCTTGCCATTTTTTTTATGCACTACATAGAATTAGCTAATATAACAAAAAAAGTATTAAATAAGCAATTTCGCTTTAGCCAAATAAAAACTAAACTGCCCTGCTTTTGTGACAGGCAAAATAAATCACCTGATTTTCTTTTGCAATTTCTTTTACAAGCCGCAAAGCGTTCGGAATTTTTTCGTCATCAAGATTTACAAACGGATCATCTAAAATTATTGGAGGTCTTATATTCGTAAAAAGTGAATCAACAAGCGCCATTCTGGAACAGAAATTCACCATATCCTTGTAGCCGTCACTAAGAAAATTGCTTTTGTACGTTTTTCCGTTGTCATCAAGCAAAACTTCCAAATCGGTGTTTATAATCAGATTTAAGGAAGAACCGAGCATTTTTACATATTTTTCAAAGCCTTTTTTCATCGAATCGCTATAATTTGCATCAAGATTCTCTTTGGCTTTTTGGAGCAACTCCAGAGTTTTTGTAAAGATTTCGTATTCTGCGTTTTTTTCGTGTTTTTCAAGTGTAAGCCGTTCAATTTCAGTTTCAACATCGTCCTTTTTTTCGGTGTCGGCAAGATTGTCGCTGATTATTTTTTTGTAGTCGGACAAAATTTTGTTTTTAGAAGAAATTTCTTCAGAAACAGCGGAAAGTTCATTCTGCAGAACATCAACTGGTTTTTCTGGCTTTTTAAGATTTTCAAATGATTCAATTTTGTGGCTTATCCATACTTCTCCATCATCTTCCTGCATTCCGCTCGGATTTCTT
>CAVJSA010000139.1:0-3197 GCA_963651875.1 Lachnospiraceae bacterium
CTAGAAAACAGTCTTGCGGCTTTCCAATAAAAAATCTGTTTTTTAAGCTCCGGCATTTTAGGCAGTGAAAAAGGACACGAATCTATAAAGTTATTTCCCAATATGATTCTTGGTCCGAGAACTGAAAATTTTGAACGGTTGTATTCATCTTGAATTTGCTGGCAAAAATCATTGCTTACGAGATAAACATCATTGTTAAGAAAGACATAAAAATCAGCGTTAAAGCCGGAAGTTAAAATTTTATCAAACATAAAATTGTTTCCGCCTGCAAATCCAAGATTTTTCTTGCTTTTCACAAACAATAACTGCCCCCCACTAACAAGCTTCTTATACTTGTTTTCAACCATGCCAGCACATGAAGAATCTTTGCTTCCGTTATCAAGCAGACCGATTTTAAATTCGATTTTTAAATTTCTTTGAATTATTGAGTCCATGCATTTTTCAGTCTGGCTCGCAGTGTTATAGTTCAAAATTAAAAATGCCACTTTCATATATTTTCCTTCTTCATATTTTTTCTTAGATAAAAACACACAAACGCTACTGGAATAAAAAACACAAAAGCCACGATAAAAGCGTTAAAAATCCATCTTGGCCACGAAGAAAAATCAAAAGGGATTTTCTTGCAAATAAATGACATTACAAAAAATACACCTGAAATGAATAAGATTTTTATAAAACTCTTAATGCTTTTTTGAGATAAAATATGACGGTTTGCATAAACAACAACGTCAATTCCTCTATAAAGAGAAGAGCAGATTGAACCAATAACAACGCCATTTATTCCCAAAAGCAATGTAAAAATTAAACTTGAAACAATATTTATCGCGCTTTCTGTAGTAGAGCGAAACTGAGTCTGCTTAAAATGCCCAGCCGCATTTATCAATTGCCCGCCTGGATTTCTCAAATTTGTAAGAATTCCAGAAACTACCATTAAGACTGCCAGTTCAGGGCGAATATACTGTGCGTCCGTCATTCTGCTTGTATACAAAGACATAAAAGGAGCAATCAAAATATATGTGCAGGAATAAAGACAAAATAGCAGAGAAAAAAACAAAGTCTCGTAATCAGAGAAAAACTTTTTCAGTCTTTCAGAAGAATCCTTCACCATTGATTCTCCAAAAAAAGATTGAATTCCCGTGCTGAACGCGCCAACGAGATTATTTATCGCACAGAAAACCAAAGCATAAACTGAATACACGCTCACTTCTTTCAAACCGCACAAAACAGTCAGAATAATCACAGGGCTGTTAAAAACCAAAAATCCGCTTATCTGATGAACAAGGGCATTTTTGCTTTGGCTGATTGCCTTTGTGTCCGCTTCGCCATAAAAAGAAAAATTTCTGTAATATTTCTTCACATAGAAATACAAGACTAAAAAGCGCGAAAGATATATCAAAGAAGAAGAAAGTTTTACCGACACAATTCCAAAATTAAGTTTTATCAAAAAAGCGGCAACTGCAGTGTTCAATGCCAACGCTGCCGACTGTAAAAATGAAATCACATACAGTTTTTTGTCAGAAGTCAAAAGAACACGGTATTTTCCAATCAAGAAGAATTCCGCTGAGCCTGATATTCCAAGCACAAGAACCATAAAAAAAGAAGTCAGCTTATCAACTTGATTTCCAATTACAAGCGGATATAAAAATGCAAGAAGCATAATTCCAAAAGAAAAGACGAGACCGCTTCTAAAATAAAATTTCCTGGCTGCACTTAATATTCCATTCACTTTAGAGACGTTATTTTCTGCAAGCGGCTTGTACAAAGCTGCAATAGAAGCCGCTCCAATTCCAGCCTCAACAAGATTCAGATATGCGATAAACTGTGTGATTGAAGTAACCATTCCGTTAATTTCAGAGCCGAAAGTCTCAACTATAAGTGGAGGCAAGATAAATCCGCAAATAGCAGTAATAGCCTGCAAAAAGAGATTCGATATTACCGTAAGAAAAAGCTCGTGTTTTCGTGTCATAAAAATCAGTTAACCGTCAATCTTCAACTCTGACAAAATATCTGTCCGAATCATAAATCACATGACCGAGCCCATCTGCACAGAACGCCTCAAACACACTCTTTTGTACTTCCTCGCCACCGAGCCACACGGATTTATCTTTATCCGCAACTGGCGACAAAGTACATACATATAGAAAAACTTTTTCTGTTTTATCCGCCTTAAGCCGTTCAAGCACAAATGTCAGCATTGCCTCAGTAACGCCATTCGGGAAAATCACAATATCTTTTTCAGTCCAAGAGCCACCGGCATTACTTGTGAGAAAATCGTACATTTCGTTTATTTTTTTCTGCGTAAAACCGTCAGGGGCAGAGCCACAAATAATAGCAGAACGTGTCAAAAACTTCTCCAAAACAACGAATAATGAGAATTACGTAACGTTATCTATGACATCTCATTATCACTTTATGATTATATTATGATTTATCATTATTAACAAGAGAAAAATTGTAAAATGTTATTAATATAAGGTATGCCAAAAACTTTTAGAGAAAATCTGAGAGAAGAACTTGATTATCAGGACATGAAAGTCAAGGAACTTGCAGTTGCAACTGGAATTCCAAAGCCTACTTTAGACTGCTACCTAAGCGCACGACAGGTAATTCCACCGGCAGACATTGCTGTAAAAATCGCACAGACTCTAAATGTTTCGGTTGAATACCTTGTTACTGGCGAAAATATTTCCTTGCAGAATCAGCAGGGCATACAAAATAAGGAAAGCATTTCAAAATTCAACATTCTTATAAAGGATTTTGCAAAATTGTCTAAACGAGACCAAGAAATCGTTCTAATGATTACTGAGAAGATGGCAGGAAGTGTGTAGAGAGAATTGCAATGCACCGACCTGGTAATCTGTTAAAATAATTCAAGTTGATTATTATCGGATATTACTGTATCCAGTAGGTCTTTATCAAAAAATAAAGTTACTATCTTGTCTGCAGTTTTTCTCTGTAAGTCATAGTTTATATTTTTCAATAATTCATCATTTTTTATATATCCAGCCAAATATTCTTCCGACATCCTGTCGGGCAACAAATGCTACGCATTTCTTGCAGGCCACAGTCTTTACGCGCCGTCCGTGGCGCAGCTTTATAGAGCAAAAAAAATCCCGCCGAAGTGACGGGACTATTCTTTACAAGGGAATTGTTTTTAAAAAGAAAAAAGCTGGCAGCTACCTACTTACAAACTGCTT
>CAVJSA010000140.1:0-3144 GCA_963651875.1 Lachnospiraceae bacterium
TTTTACAACCGAACGTTCCCGACTGGGCTTCGTTATGAGCATGATAAATAAATTTTTCGCCGTATTTTTTCTTCATGCGCTTGTCTTTCATAGTAAGAAAAAGACTCACGTGGTTTTCCGCAACTATAATGTCAAAATCATTCTGCAAAAAATACTTTTTAGAACGGTTTATATACCACAGACGCGCAAAAATCATACGAAACGAAAGCGACCTTTCCCGCAAAAAAAGGCGGACAATCGCATATACAATGCTGTCAAATACAGATACAAAGCGAGGAATCTTTACAAAATTGAATGAACAGCGCGTGTATTTCTTGCTTTCTGCAGCAGCATCACTGTCAAAAATTGATGAAACAGAAAATTCCGCGTCATAAGATTTTTCGTTTTCATCAAGAATTAATTTTATAAGATTTTCAACCGCGCCACCCTTTACAGGTGGAACTGGCAGAACACCGGCCGTAAAAAAACAGATTCTTTTCATCACCTACACCTCAAAACTCGATTTTTCAGGAAGAATCTCATGAAATCCCTGAGTGATTTTTTCCATTTTCTGCTCAAAGTCGGGAACATCGTTGTCATTAAGCACAATTTCTTTTATTCTTGGGCTTTTTATTGCCGCGCAGATTTTTTCAGCAGAATAAGTCATATCAAAGTAGGCTTTTCCCTTTTTAGGGCTTTGAGGAACAAAATTTCCCTTGCAAAGCTGCCAGTATCTGAAAAGCCACTGATTCAAGTCCAAGTCCGAACGGAATTTTGAATTCATAGTGGCTTCAAGTTCTTGCGGGAATTCCCCCCATACTTCTTCCAGAGTTGTCTTTAAATATGAGTATGCCCAGTGCGGGTCATGGAACCCTGTAAAAAGTTTCCACGGAAAAAGGCAGAACGTGCGGAAAAGCGAACTGCCGTAAATTGGATTTATCCATTTTGAAAGATTTGACTTTAACACAGTGTTTCTGTCAAAAGTTTTGTTTATCAAAAGCAAATCATTAAAAACAATGTGCGACATTTTTGTGGCAGAAAGAGCGTTCAAAATTGCGCTGTCACACGGAAGACCTTTCTTAAAGAAGAATTCTTTTTTTACAGGCGCGACTAAGAAAAAGTCGTCATTGAAATACACAAAATGTTCTGCCAAGTCTGGTATAGCTCGCATCCCAATTTCAATGGGATGCGAGCTGAATACCGGCAGGTATTCAGCGCGAATATAGTCTGCGTGTTTTACCCAATGCAACTTCGGATTATCAAGATTCAGCCATTCGGGTTTCTGTCCGCAGGTTATAAAATGAATCTTGCGTACCCACGGAGCAAATTTCTCTACTCCGCGAAACCAATATTTTAAAAGTCCGTAGTCGCGGTAACGTTCTTCGGAAACATCCAGTATCTTCTTGCTTTCCGGGCAGTATTTGTTGAACGATTCAATCCACTTAGGATCGCTTCCGTCCACCCACGGAACTACAAAATCTATATCGTAATTTTCTGACATCTATCTTCTCCCAAAATCTAAAAAAGATATATAAATATTTTTAAAATTGACTTCTTTCTTTCCCAGAAAAAAATCATTCTGTAGTTCTTCCAAAGGCAGACAAGTCCCTTAAATCTTTTTACAGAACCAAAGCAAGCCGCTTTCCCTTCTGCAATCTTCACCGCTTCATTGAGTACATCTTTTGCGCTGTCTGGAATTTCCGCTTTTTTAGCAAGACTTTCAAAAGTAAAGACAATGTTTTTATAAATATCTTTCCTTTTTTTCCTGCCGAAAAGCCTGTTTAAAACTCTGTGGTAAAATTTTTTGTCATTGATTGTAAGTCCAGTTGTATTTGTATGATGAAGTCTCCGATTTGTAACAACATTCTCCGTGAACTTCATTTTTGAAAAACAACAGGCGCAAAGCGCAATCCATGAATCATGGGATATTCCATTTGGAATAGGCAGAATATTCTTTTCCACAAGAAACTTCCGCTCAACAAGCATTGCGTTTCCCGCAAAGAAATTGTTTGTGTAAGAAAAAGTCCAGAGCAGATTTTTTGAGTCAGCGGGGAAAATATTCTGATTGTACGGAATTTTAAGCCGATTTTCTTTTGTTTCGTTATCAAACAAAAGTTCATTTCCACATACAACTTTTGCTTCGCCTATTTCATTCAAAAGGATTTCAAGATGCTTATTTTCCCAAATGTCGTCCTGGTCGCAGAATGCAATGTAATCGCCGGAACAAAGAGAAACAAGTTTTTCAAAATTCTTTGCAAATCCAAAATTACGCTCGTTCACAAAAACTTTTATGCGTCTGTCTTTTTCTGCATACTCGTTCAAAATCTGCACGGTAGAATCTGTAGAGCCGTCGTCGCAAGCTATAAGTTCAAAATCACTACACGTTTGCGCAAGGATTGAGTTCAGCTGTTCACGAAGATATTTTTCACCGTTATAAGTTGCCATTGCTATAGAAATCATCTTTACCTCCATGAAAGAACTGACTGATAATGCCAATATTCAGGCGCGAACTTCATATTGTTCCAGTTTGAAACAAAACTTAACGCATAAAACAAAAGAACAAGAAAGACACAAATCACGTGGAGAAATTTTGCTCCTTTCCAAAAACTGTCTTTCTGACAATAAATTGAGGCTGCACAAAGTCCATTTCCACATATAAGGTAATAATTGGTAATTCGTCCAAGAACCTGGAAATTTCGTCCAACAGACATAAATATCAGAGCAATTAAGAAATTCAGAAGGCAGAATTCACCCGATTTATTCTGTCTATTTTTGTAGCAGAAAAACATAATTCCAATGGCAATCGCCAGTTTTCCAAAGTATGTAAGACCTGTTCCCATCTCTGCATAATTTGAAGTTGTCTTATTGTAGATGTACATTTCAAGAAGCCGAGTTACACGAGGAGGCATAAACGGAAGCGAGCCGATAACAAGAACAGCAGCAGTAACCACATTCATTCCGTAAAAGGTCAGAACAAAAACTGCCAGCAGCAAAATAACGCAAACAGGAAGCGGACATTTTTTATAAGTCGTAAAATAAAGCGGAAAAGCGAATATCACGCTAAAATGAAATTGAAGCGCAAGAATAAAAATCAAAAACCACCTTAAAAACTTGCGTTCTTTTATGAACCGATTTCCAAAAGACAAAATCGCCATTGCAATAAAC
>CAVJSA010000141.1:0-3124 GCA_963651875.1 Lachnospiraceae bacterium
TCAACCGTCGTTTTGTGCCGTCCGTGGCACAGTCAACAGACAAACGAACAATTACACAGTAAACACAAGATGTCAGCACAACGCCTTCGGCGGGGCTACAATCCGGGCTAAATCTTTGCGTTGATTTCCTTACCCCAAAAAACAAATTGAAAACTGTGCATTAAAAATATATTCTTTAACAATCTATGAAAACTTCAGAAAACTCTTCTAATTTAAATAATTCAAAATCGTCAAAACGCTCCCTTTTAGCTTCCGGGCTTTCGCTTTCTTTTTTTACGCTCTGCTCGCGCATTTTAGGGCTTGTCCGCGAAATGACAAAGGCGGCCTTTTTAGGAACTTCAAAATTTGCCGACGCTTTTGGCATTGCTTTTATGATTCCAAACCTTTTGCGCCGTCTCTTTGCAGAAAATTCAATTTCCGTAGCCTTTATTCCGACATTCCGCGGTTACCTCGAAGATTCTCCCGATCCGACTGCCAAAAACGAGCAGGTTCAAAAAACTAAGGATTTTCTAAATTCAACCTTAACGCTCATAAGTTTTTGTACAACCGTTGTTGTCCTGATTGGAATTGCAGTTTCGTCGCTTATTGTTCCGATTTTTTTAGATTCTTCGGACAAGGTTTTAACGGCAGAAGCAAGCCTTTTAACCCGGATAATGTTTCCTTATCTTTTTGTAATTTCGATTGCAGCTTTTTTCCAGGGAATTTTAAATGGCGTAAAAATCTTTAATCCGTCTGGTTTTACACCTGTACTTTTTAATTCAATCGTAATCGCTTTTACTTATATTCTTACTCCAATTCTTACAAAAAACATTCAGGACGCAGAACTTAAGGCACAAATGGCTGCTCGCGCAATGTCGATCGGCGTTTTGTGCGGTGGCTGTGTTCAGGCTTTGTTTCAGCTTCCGTTTGTATTAAAAACCGGCTGGAAATGCCATTTTACTTCGCTAAAAAACGCTTTTACAAATCCAGGAACTAAAAAAGTTATTGCCCTCGTTGGCCCGACAATTATCGGAATGGCAGCCTACCAGCTCAATGACGTAATTTCGACAGCCCTTGCAGGACGCGCCGGAACAGGAATAGTTTCTTCTTTGCAGTACAGTTTAAGATTGCAGGAACTTATCTTAGGAATTTTTGCAGTTTCGATTGGAACTGTAATTCTGCCGGATTTGAGCGGACAGGCAAAATCAAAAAACTGGGACGGTTTTAATAAACTTTTGTCCCAGGCAATCAAGATAATTGCGCTGATTTCGATTCCTGTAACTTTTTATTCGCTTGTCTGCGGAAAAGAAATAATTTCTCTTGTTTATAAATCAAAAAACTTTACCGACGAGTCTGTGCGCTTAACGTTAACTGCTTTTAGATTCCACATTGCAGGTCTTTTCTTTATTGCAATGAACCGCGTTGTAGCTCCAGCCTTTTATGCACAGGGAAACACAAAATCTCCAACCGCTGCAGGAATTTCTGGTCTCGTAATAAACATGATTTTTGCAGTTATTTTAATAAAACCAATGAGCGGCGGCGGAATTGCCCTTGCCTTAACTCTCGGAAGCCTTGCAAACTCAGTATTGCTTTTTATTTTCTTAAAAAAAAATCCGTGCATTCAAATAAAAACTGTCGTAAAAGGAACAGTTTTTTATTCGCTTAAAATGTGCATTTTTTCTGTAATTGCAGCAATTCCAACTTTTTTTGCAAGAAAAGCCCTGACCGACATGCTTAGCGGACAGTCCCGCTTAATTGAATACGGCGGAACTGTAGTTTTAACGGCAATTGTTTTTGCATTGTGCGGAATTCTTCTCTTAGTTATTACAAAAGACCCGATGATTGCAGGCGTAAAGGGAATGATAAAACGAAAGGTAAAGAAATAAATTCCTCCAGCAAAAACAAACAAAGACTAAAATTTAGTACACTTGTACACGTACGCTGTTTTGCTTACACTTTTTACAAATTTGAATTTTTATTAAAAGGTTTTCAAAATGAAACAATTTTCTAATGAAGAATTAAAAAAAATATACAATGCCCGCCGCGAAAAACTTTTTGCCTTTATGACAGAAAACAATATTACGGCGGCTGTTTTTGAAGATACAGAAGGCAGAAGAGATCCTGCTGTGCGCTATTTTACGGGGCATCCGTCTGACGCGCTTTGGATCTGCACACTCGACGGCAAAAATGTGCTTATTCCGTGGGACGAAAATCTTGCAAAAGAACGCTCGGTTGACGTTAAAGTTGTTCCATACAACAAATATGGACGCAAAAACACGGAAGCTGTCCGTGAAGTTTTAAAAAGCTTTAAGAAAAAAGGTGCGCGCATTAAGGTTGAACTTTCGCCTGTAACGCCGTATCCGCTTTTTTTGCAGTATGTTGATTCCCTAAACGGCTGGGACGTTCTTTGCCGTGAAAATTCTGTTCATGACTTTGTACGCGATCTTCGTGCCTGCAAAGATGAATACGAGATTGAATGTACAAAAGAAGCTGCCCGCGTCGGCGACCTTATAATCGAAAAAATTGAAAAAGGAATCGACGACAATTCAATAAAAACAGAAATGGACGTTTCTTTACTGATTGAACGTGAACTTCGCATAAACGGCTGTGAACGCAACGGTTTTGACACACTTGCTGCAGGCCCTTCCCGCAGTTTTGCAATTCACGCTTTTCCGGGATATACCAGTGCTCCCTGGCCAGGAAAGGGACTTTCGATTCTAGACTTTGGTGTTGTTTTTGAAGGCTACACTTCGGACACAACTCTTACAGTTGTAAAAGACGCAACTGAAGAACAGAAAAAACTTGCTGAACTTGTTCAAAAGGCTGCAAACGAAGCTCTGCCATATTATGCTCCGGGCGAGCAGATTAGAATGGCTGGTCTTGTTGCCGACGAAGTATTCCAAAAAGAAAACCGCGAAATGCCACACACACTCGGACACGGAATCGGTCTTGAAATTCATGAGTTTCCGCGCGTAAGTGCAAAGCAAAAGGAAGAACTTGTATTTAAGCCAGGAATGATTATTACTCTCGAACCAGGTCTTTACGATCCTGCTTTAGGTGGCGTTCGTCTGGAAAACGACGTTTTAATTACAGAAACCGGCAACGAAGTAATCACCCACAGTAAGATTATTTACAGATAAAGGGC
>CAVJSA010000142.1:0-3118 GCA_963651875.1 Lachnospiraceae bacterium
TCTGGTGAAAATATTTCGCTTCGCTACATATTTTCACCGGCTCATGAGCCGTAAACAAGATTGTCGGGTCAAGCCCGACAATGACAAATCATCAAAGATGAAAATGACAAACCCATGCGTCATTCCCTGGCTTGACCAGGGAATCTATTTTTAAATAAAAAATGTCAGCATCGCTGGACAATATCCATAAAAGAATTGAAAACCTTAATCTTCTATTTCTTTTATATCCCAGTCTTTCGGGTTCACTTCATTTGTCTTAATTGAATTATTAACAATTTTTATGAAGGATTTGAAATCATTGTTTTCTCGATAAATTCTATCTATTGTCTGCCAATTCAGATTCTTTCGCTGTGCTTGAATTATAAAACTTGAATTTTCTGTAGGATCATCTGAATCAATTCTAATTAAGCCTATACCAAATTGATTTGCTAGTAATTTGCATTCATTCATGGCATCTTCTTTTATTTCAGCAGCAATCAAATATCCATAATTAGCCCATGAAGAATTTGTTGCTGCCTGAACAAAACATTCTCTAACATTACTTCTATTTAAGCATACCTTAACTTCAAAAGAATACAGCGCAATTTTCTCTATTGGAGCAACATTATTCATGAACTCTCGTATATGCTCATCATAGTTACTTGCAAGGAACTCAAGACCTACAATATCAGGATGAAGCCAGATATTCCCACCTTTTCCTTTACTCTTACTGGAAGTTTTCTCGTCAATTCTCTTTGCGTAAATGTTATTATTAGAACTTAAAAATGCACAAAGTTTAGGATATAAAGCATATTCATCTTCTGATTCTTCGAACGCGTTTTCAGGTTTTACTTCATCAACAACATCTTCTTCTTTGACTATATTTACATCATACAAATACTTTCTTGGCCGTTCTTCGGTTAAACAAACATGAAAATCTTTTTTTATAATAGCGTTTTTAGAAGCACCAATTTCAGCAACGATTTGAGATAAACATTCATCCATGGTTTTAAAACCACTGTTTACTCTTTTATCTTCCATATCTTTAGGCTTTCTTTTTAATATTTCATTAGCCAATTCGCGTGCAGTAAGTTTTTTTCCAATATTATCTTTTAAAATCTGAACAACTGTTGTTCTCAAATCAATCGCCATTATTTTTTTCTCCTTTTCTACTTCAAGTCCAATATGATTTTTTGTTTAATTTATATCAATTTTTACTGGTGATTGTTTATATTTTATTGCCATATAAATCTTCAGCAGTAATAAATTCGTACTTTGGGTCTACAAACTCAAAGCCCGAAGAACAGATAAAACCTATCTTTTTGCAGTCTATATTTGTAAGCCTTTTTATCTGAGCTTCTTCGTTTTCACATTCACCTTTTGTCATAGGCTTTTCATAAAACTTTACTTCGTAAAAATCGTATCCGTCTTTTTCTTTTAGGACACAATCAAACTGACCGTTTGTTTTATTTTCCTTATCGTCATACCAATAAGAACCAAAGTCTTCGATTTCTTTTAGCAAGCCGTTATGCGCAAGACGAATGAAATACTGCCTTGCAATACCCTCAAACCTATAGCTTATAAATGTATTAAGGCTTTCCTTGATTTTAAGGTTAAAGAAAGAATCTGCACCGAACTTAAATATAAAGGAATCGTTACTGAATATATATGTAAAGTAAAACCTCATAAGGGAGTCTTTTATTTCATAGAACTGCTTTTTTTTATTGTCACGTTTATTTATGGGGGATGTCTTTACTACTGTTTCCATATTAATGAGGGACTTAAGCATTTTATCCAGCAGTCCTGTTTCTTTCATTCCTAGAAAATTTATTATTTCCTTATATTTCTTTTTGCCATTTCCTATTACTTCAAGAATGCGGGAATCATAATTTTTCTGTATTTCCCTAAGCATTACGTTTTCTATATAGGTACGCAAAAGACTATCCTGCTCAATAAGAAGTTCCTTTATGTTATCTTCTAAAGATTTAGTATAATCAAGATTGCAAAGAACATAAGGAGAACCACCAAATACACAGTAAAATCTTATTTTATCCCATAAAGAAAGATTCGGATAAAAACGAGAAGCATCAAGATAATCCATTTCTTCAAGGCGTACTATCTTTGTAAAGCGACCAAACAATGGATTTGATTCTGCTAAAAGCTCCTTCATTGCTGCAATATATGAACCGCAGAAAACAAGCTTTACATTTTCAGAAAGAGAATCTACAACAATCTGCATAAGACTGTCTGTTTCCCCTTCCTTAAGGGATTCTTTTAAATACTGGTATTCATCAAGAATTATAAGGATTTTTCTGTTAAGGCTTTTTACAAAAGCAAAAAGATCAAAGATTGTACTGAACTTCATTAAAGGTAGACTCAATGATTCACAGACATTCTTTGTTAAAAGTTCAAGATTACCGGCAAAAGTGCTTTTTACTCAAAGATAATTAACCACAGTACCTTCAAAACTTTTAGAAGCTTCCCTAATAAGTGCAGATTTTCCTACGCGCCTTTTGCCATATACAAGAACAGCTGTCTTTTTTTCAGATAGAAACTGACTTTTAAGTTCAGAAAGTTCCTTTTCCCTTGCTATAAACATCCAAGCCCCTTAATTTATGCTGAATAATTTTTCAGTGAATTTATTTTCAGTATGAATCAGATTCTCAGAATTTTCAACATATATTGTACCGCTTGTCATCTCTCAACTTATCAGCAATTTTTTAACCGACATATACTTAAAGGTAGCAATAATAGTGCAGTTCTAAATCACATAAAATTTATTTATGCAACTTTTTCCCTGTAAAATATAGGAAGATATCAGTTAACCAGTTTGCACTACTTTTCGATGGACATGTTTTCGCAGTTAATTAAACGCTACTACCATTTACACAGAATTAGCTGTTAATTGGTGCCACGGATGGCACTAAAGGCAGAAGACCGCATAAATTGCATCACAATTTATGTCGCGACACGACACATTGTCATTCTTCGTCGTGTTTTTACTGTCATTCCCAAACTCAGCTCTCTGTCATTCCCGCATCTTGTTTTTTTTTGTCATGGGGCTGTCCAAAAAGAATGGACAACCCCCATCATTATTTTAAAGACAAACAAATTTCAATGTGCTAAAATTTAAGCATGA
>CAVJSA010000143.1:0-2991 GCA_963651875.1 Lachnospiraceae bacterium
AATGACACTGCGTTTTGTCAGTAGAATGACACTTTGAACTTATCAGACTGCCCCAGTAAAATAACGAGTTTGCGTAGCAAACTCGCAGCATGACAAACGCAAGTTTGGCATGCACGCATCCCTAAGCCGAAGGCTTAGGCCGTGCGCTTCTAGCGCACACGATAATAACGAGTTTGTTTCTGACATCCTGTCAGGCAACAAATGCTACGCATTTCTTGCGGTCTACTGTCTTTGCGTGCCGTCCGTGGCACAGGTAACAGACAAATGAACATTGCCAGGCAAAAATCCCTGAGCCGGTTCTCCCCATTAAATATACTTTCTTACCGCTTCAATATATTTTACCGCATATCTTGAAAGACTTACGTTTTTCTTTGTAATTATTCCAATCCGCATTTTTTCGTCCAGTTCAAGAGGCCGCGCAACAATGTGCTCTCCATTCAGTTCTTCATCGATTACGCCCGAGCTTACTGTAAACCCGTCTAGCCCAATCAAAAGATTAAAGAGAGTTGCCCGGTCGCGCACTAAAATTGTTTTTTCGTGGTCAATTGCAGGATACGGTTCTTCTGAAAAATAAACTGAGTTGTGCTCGCCCTGCTCAAACACAAGGTACGGAAACGGCTCAAGGTCTTTTACTTTAATTATGTTTTTTTTGCACAACGGATTTTTGTCGCTTATAAAAACGTGCGGTTCTGCCACAAAAAGTTCTGTAAATTCAAGTTCATTTTTCTTTAATAATTTTTCGATTATCTCTTCGTTTTTTGAGTCTGTGTAAAGAATTCCCACTTCGCTTTTAAGGCGCGAAACGTCTTCGATAATTTCAAAAGTCTGAGTTTCCCTGATCGTAAAGTTGTACTTGTCTCCGCCAAATTCTTTGATTACGTCTACAAAAGCGTTTACCGCAAACGAGTAGTGCTGGCAGGAAACACTAAAAAAAGGATTTGCGCTTCTTTTTCCAGTGAACTTTTCTTCTAGTAAGTCCGCCTGCTCAAGAACCTGCCTTGCGTACGACAAAAAAATCTCTCCGTCTTTTGTTATTTCGATTCCCTTGTTTGTGCGCGAAAAGATTTTTACGTTCATTTCATCTTCCAGCTGTTTTATAGAAGCCGTAAGGCTCGGCTGGGAGATAAAAACTTTTTCGGCCGCCTTTGAAATTGTCCTGCATTCGGCGACTGTAACCGCGTATTTTAGCTGTTGTAGTGTCATTTCGTTTTATTTTAGTCGTTCACTATAGTTTAAATCTATATCAAACCGTAAAAAAATAATATTTTTCCAGATTTCTTTAATCAGATATATTTTCGTCAACAAAAAAACAAAAAACAGATCCTGGAGGAATTTTAAAAAATGGCAGAAAAAAGATTTGATGTTGTGGGCAGTTTTCTTCGCCCGGAAAGCTTAAAAAAAGCGCGCGCTTTGTTTGAAAAAGGCGAACTTTCGCCAGCCGATTTTGACGCAATCAAAAAAGAAGAAATAAAAGCTTTAGTCGAAAAACAAAAAAAAGCAGGCCTTGAATATATCACCGACGGCGAATATAACCGCAAATTCTGGCACCTCGACTTTTTCTGGGGATTCAACGGTGTTGAGCATAAAAAAGAAGGCGGGGGAGTTTCTTTTAACGGTGAAGTTGCAGACCTTGAAGACACTTTTATTACTTCAAAAATCTCTGCAAAGCCTCATCCTTTTGTCGAAGGCTTTAAGTTTGTAAAAAGCCTTGAAAGCGCCGGAGTTAAAGCAAAACAGACAATTCCTGCCCCGGCACAGTTTTTGCAGCAGCTCAATATTCCAAAAAACTTTGAGGCAACAAGAAAAATCTATCCGACAAACGACGAGCTTATCGAAGACATTGCACAGGCCTACCGCGAAGTAATAAAACAGCTTTACGATGCCGGCTGCCGTACACTTCAGCTCGACGACTGCACCTGGGGAGCTGTTGTTGGAAGTGCTGCCGCCCAGAGATACGAAAAACTTGGAAACTTAAAAGAAGTAAAAGAGCAGCTTTTAAAAGTGAACAATCTTGCTCTTTTAGAAAAACCGGCCGACCTGACAGTAAACACTCATATCTGCCGCGGAAACTACCATTCAACATATTTTACAAGCGGTCCTTATGACACAGTTGCCGACTATGTTTTTGCAAAAGAAAACGTTAACCGTCTTTATCTTGAATATGACGACGCCCGTTCAGGCGGATTTGCTCCTCTTTCCAAAGTAAGCCCGGACAAAAAAGTTGTGCTCGGACTTGTTACAACAAAAACTCCAGAGCTGGAAAACAAAAATGCCGTGATTGAGCGCATAAAAGAAGCTCAGGAATATATTCCGCTAGAACGCCTTTATCTTAGTCCACAGTGCGGCTTTGCCTCATGCGAAATTGGAAACAAACTTACCGAAGAAGAACAGTGGGCAAAAATCGCCTTAGTCCGGGAAATTGCAGAAGAAGTCTGGAAGTAAAGTTAAAGGTAGTTTTTTTAATTTTGGGGGCTTCCGGCGACGGAAAACAGTTGGCTGACATCCGTAGCACAGAAAACTGACGGACGAGCATTTTCACAGTGAATGAAAGCGGTAAAAAAAAGTCCGTCGCCGTCGGGCTATCCGCTATTGCGCTATCGCTCCAGCCGCTTCGCGTAGCTCCTATCCCTAAGCCGAAGGCTTAGGCCGTGCGCATATTGCGCACACGATAATAACGAGTTTGCGCAGCAAACTCGCAGCGTGACAAACGCAGTTTGACACGCAAGCATCCCTAAGCCGAAGGCTTAGGTCGGGGCTGTCTTGTAAGTTTTAAAACTTTAGACAAGACAGCTCCATGACAGAGTAAGTAAATTGAGGGAATGACAGACTAGGTCAAATACGGGAATGACAGTAAAAGTGTGTCATTGTCTCACCTTGACCCGACAATCTGCTATACAAAGAGATTCCCGCATCAAGTGCGGGAATGACAGAGTAATTCGAGTCGAGTAATAACAGAATAAGTCAACTGCAGGAATGACAGAGTAAGTCAAC
>CAVJSA010000144.1:0-2991 GCA_963651875.1 Lachnospiraceae bacterium
AAAAAAAGGTGTAAAGAATGTCGGAGTTAGAGTCAGTAATTGAACAGAATTTAATAAATCAGCTTGTATTTGGTAAATCTCAGTGGACTTACAGACCAGATCTAAAAACAGAAAAAGATTTATGGAATAATTTCCGCTACATTCTTGAGCAGAATAATAAAGAGCGTCTTGATGGGCTTCCTCTCAGCGATGCGGAATTTGAGCGGGTAAAAAATCAGCTGCAGTTTTCTTCGTTTTATAAGGCTGGAGAATGGCTTGTTGGCGAAAACGGTAAAGTTATGGTTCATGTTCAGCGGGGAACTGAAAAACTTCATCTTCTTGTAATGAATCACGAACATATTGCAGGCGGTTCAAGCGTTTACGAGGTTATAAACCAATATCAGTCTTTTAGCGAAAAAGATTCTACTATAAAAGCTCGTGACCGCCGTTTTGATGTAAGCCTTTTGATTAACGGACTTCCTTTAATCCATATTGAACTTAAAAACAAACAGCATTCTTATATGGACGGCTTTTATCAGATAAAAAAATACATTGGCGAAGGCAAATTTACCGGTATTTTTTCTGCTGTCCAGATGTTTGTAATCAGTAATGGAGTTGATACAAAATATTTTAGTGCGGCAAGTGACACAGAACTTAATTCAAAATTTGTAAGTGGCTGGCTTGACCGCGATAATAATCCTGTAACAGATTATATTGATTTTGCAAAAAATGTACTTTGCATTCCGCAGGCTCACGAAATGATTGCCCGCTACATTGTTCTTGATGAAGAAGCAAAACGACTTATTTTATTGCGCCCGTATCAGATTCATGCAATCGAATCTATCCGCGAAAGTTCTAAAAAAGGAAAGTCGGGCTTTGTATGGCACACAACCGGTTCTGGCAAAACCCTTACTTCTTACAAAGCAACAAGAAATCTTTTAATGGATATTCCTTCCATTGATAAGACAATTTTTTTAATTGACCGAAAAGACTTAGACGCACAGACAACAATGGCTTTTCAATCTTATGCAAACAATGATTTAATCGATGTTGACGAAACTGACAATGTTGACGACCTTAAAAAAAAGCTGAAATCTGGCGACAGGCAGGTAATTGTTACTACAATTCAAAAAATGCAGCATCTTATTACAAAAAAACTGCAAAAAGATTCTGCGGAATACAAAAAAATAAAAAATCTGAAAATTGCTTTTGTTGTTGATGAATGTCACAGAGCAGTAACACCGCAAACAAAACGAACTCTTGAACGCTTTTTTGGAAATTCGCTCTGGTATGGTTTTACAGGCACTCCGCGCTTTGCAGAAAATGCCTATCCGCAAATGGGCGATCTGGCACGCACTACAGAAGAACTTTACGGAAAATGCGTTCACAAATATACAATTCAAAATGCAATTCATGACAATGCAGTTTTAGGGTTTCAGGTTGAACACAACGGCCCTAAAAATATGCCAGACGAAACTGATCCTAAAATTTACAAAAACGAAAAACACATGCTTAGTGTTCTGGATGTAATTTTAAATAAATCTTATAACAGACTTGGCTTTCAGAACGGAAAAGGAAAAACTTACGAAGCTCTTTTGACTGTAAATTCCATTAGTCAGGCGCAGGATTATTATTCACTTTTAAAAAGAGTAAAAAACGGCGAAACTCCTTTAACAATTAGCGAAAAAATAAAACAAGTTCTGCCGGATTTTCCAAAATTTGCAATTACTTATTCCGTTACAGAAAACAAAGAAGGCTCGCACGTAAATCAACAGAAAATGCAGGAATCTATAGACGATTACAATAAAATGTTTGGTACAAAATACGATTTTTCGCAGATTCAGGCTTATAACGGTAATTTGAATAAAAGGCTTGCCAGAAAAGATGCAAAATTTAAAAGCCGAGCCGAACAGGTCGATCTTGTTATTGTTGTAGACCGCCTTTTGACCGGATTTGATTCTCCGTGTCTTTCTACGCTATTTATAGATCGCCAGCCCATGGGTCCTCATGATTTGATTCAGGCATTTTCTCGCACAAACCGCATTTTTGACAGAAATAAAGCTTACGGCCAGATTGTAACGTTCCAGAGTCCTGCCCTTTTTAAGCAGAATGTAGATGACGCCGTAAAGTTATATTCTGCCGGCAGCACAGAAACTTCTCTTCTGGCTGAATGGGAAAAAGTTGAACCTGCCTTTAAAAAATCACTTGCAGCACTGCGAATTGCTTCTCCGACCCCGGAACAAATTCCTTCTTTGTCTAAAAAAGAAAAACAGATTTTTGTAAAAATTTTCCAGGAATTTGACAAACTTTTTGCCCAGATAAAATCTTTTTCAAGATACGAAGATTCTATGCTTGAAAGTTACGGAATTACTCAGCAGGAATACGAAGATTATTGTGCCCACTATTTTAATGTAAAAGAAGAATTAAAAAAGGATACAGAAAACAAAGATGATGACACTCCGTCTGAAATATTAGATTTTGATTATGAACTTATGGCATACAGTCACACAAAAATTGACTATGAATATATCATCAATCTTATTCAGAATATTGTAACGCCTGCAGAAGACGAGGTACTTACACCGGAACAAAGAAAAAAGCAGATTGAAGAAGTTAAACAGTACATTGAAGAACTTAGCTGCGATAATCCAAAAGTAGCTTCAATTATGAAAAATCTTGTTTCTGAAATTGAAGTTGACGAAGAAAAATATAAGGGACAGTCAATTTTAAATCTTGTAGAAAAAATGAAAAACGACTGTGTTCAAAAAGTTGTAAATGATTTTTGTGAAAAATGGTTTACTTCAAAAGAAAGTGTTTTGTACGCGGCATTAAATTATCGAGGTGGAATAATTCCAAACGAAAGCGTTATAAAAGAAAATGCAGACTTTGCTTCTTATAAAGCGAGCCAAAAAGAGCCAATAGCAAAATTTAAATATTATTCTGCAATGCTTTCAGATTTACGAAAAACATTGGAAGAAGAAATAAAAGGTTTAATAGAATAGATATAAAAAA
>CAVJSA010000145.1:0-2907 GCA_963651875.1 Lachnospiraceae bacterium
TGTAAAAAACAGATTGAAAACTGCCCTATGATTCTTACCGTAAGCGATTTTATAAGCAGGTCTTGGAAAAATAGATTTCCAGACGGTAGGGCGGAATATAAATGCATTAGGAACGGAATAGATATTGATTTATTTTCAAAAAAACTTTCTACGGAAGAAAAACAGAAGTTGCAGAAACAACTTGATATTTCAGAAAACGATTTTGTGATTATTTTTGCAGGTCGTCTTGTGGAAGAAAAGGGAATCTTGCAGCTTGCCCGTGTGTTTTCTCATCTTCAGATTAAAAATAAAAAACTTTTGATTGTGGGTGCTGCTTTTTTTGAGTCTAAAGCAAAATCGCCTGTTCATAAAAAGCTTGAAGAAATATTGCAGCCTTGCAAAGACGATGTCCGTTTTACTGGCTATGTTCCTTACAGCGATATGTGGAAATACTATAAAATTTCGGTTATCGCCGGGTTTGTTCCAGTATGGAATGAACCCGGCGCCTTGACTAACATCGAGGCGCAGGTATCCTCGCTTCCTGTTGTTTCTACAATCAGCGGTGGAATTCCTGAATATTCAAATCCTGAAAGTGCAATCTTGCTTCCTATAAATGATAATCTTGAAAATGCCGTGTATGAAAAGATTATGTGGCTGTACGAAAATCCTGAATTGAGGAATGAATTGGGCAAAAAGAACGCAGATTTTGCAAATCAGTTTTCGATTCAGAATTTTTACAAGTCATTTATGAAAGCTGTTGAGGCTTTGTAAATATAGCGCATAAGCGCGTTTCAAGTTTTTGCAAGTAAAAACTTGGTAAGTAAAAATCGCTTTGCGATTTTTAAGACGTTCTTTGACATTTCTATTTTTTAGATAGCAGTTTGTTTCATTAAAAACTTTTACTTGTTTGGGCTGCACTTTTTAATGAAAACTTGATTTTTTGATAAGTTTCAACAAAATCAGTTTGTGACAAGAGCAATCTTTATGGACTCTTCCACAAAACTATTGAGTGAAATGTTGTGGCTTAATGCGTAGACAGCGGCATCTTTGTGAAGTTCCGGCGAGATTCTGATATTAAAAGAGCCTTTGTACGCCTTTTCTGGTGATTTCCCAGATTCTTCACATTCTTCAAGGTAATCATCAACTGCGCCGTGGAAATCTTCGATAAGTTCATTTGCGTTTGTTCCCTCGTAGGAAATAAGCGAGCGGATTCCAAGAACTTTTCCGAAAAAAACACCGTCGTTTTCTGAAAATTCAACGCTTCCAATGTAGCCTTTGTATTCAATTGTGTTGTTCATATTAAGTCCTCCTTTTCCAAAACTTCGAGCAGCTGCTTCACCTGATATTCAAGCAGTTCTTTTCTCGGATGCGGCTTGTGCAACAAAATCACGGAACTGTGTTCTTCGCTTTTGAACATCACTCGCGAACCGCTTGTTTTGCCTTTGTTTGTCCGAGTATAGGAAAGAAACCCGAGCAAAGTTTCTGCTTCGTCAAAAGTGAAATTCTTTGGCTTTGCCTTTAGTCGTTCTATAAGTTTTTCTTTTTTGCCCATGAGACCTCTCGTATTCAATATATTACAAAAATTAAGAATTAGCAACTAAAATCAGTTGCTAAAATGATTTGTACAAGTCTAAAAAAATAGAAATGTCGCTGAACAAATTAAGTTTTGTTAAAAACTGTCATGCTGAACTCGTTTCAGCATCTTTTAATAATTTTGTTTTATGAGGATGTTTTATGAAAAAAATTCTTTTCGTTTCCAATACCGCAAATTTCCAGAAATTCAATCTTCCGTTTATGCACTGGTGCACAGAGCAGGGCTGGCAGGTGGACTACGCTTGTCCGAACGATGAGCCTGTAAAGGACTGCGACAATTATTTTGATGTTGAGATTTCGCGCTCTCCGTTTTCATTGAAGAATTTAAAGGCTGTTAAGACTCTGAAAAAAATTCTAAAGAATGGAAACTACAATATTCTGCATTGCCACACGCCGATGGGAGCTGTTGTTGCCCGGCTTGCTGGAAAAAGCTTCAGAAAAAACAGCTTGAAAATTATCTACACTGCGCACGGATTCCATTTTTACAAAGGCGCGCCAATCTTGAATTGGATTATGTTTTATCCTGTCGAAAAATGGCTTTCAAAATATACAGATGTTCTTGTCTGCATAAATAAGGAAGACTATGAGCTTGCCATGCGGAAAAAGTTCAAGGCGAAAAAGATAGTAAAAATCGACGGAGTAGGCGTGAAGCTTGAAAAATATAATCCGCTGTCATTGTAGGCGACTGAAAAAAGTTTGGAGAAAATATGGAAGATAAAACATTTGAACAAGAAAAAATTACACTCCGTTCAAAATACAAATACAATGCAGAAGATTTTATAATTCTCTACATTGCGGAGTTCATTCCTCGAAAAGATCACGAGTTTTTTATAAAAAATATTCCGGAGCTTAGAAAGCGGATTCCGAATCTTAAACTCATAATGCCAGGACGTGGCGTTCAGTTAAAGGAAATGAAAATTCTTGCCGTAAACTTAGAGGTTGACGACATAATCTACTTTCCAGGCTACAGAAAAGACATAAATCTGCTATGCGCTCTTTCCGACCTTTACGTTACGACAAGCAGGCAGGAAGGACTTCCAATCAGCGTGATTGAGGCAATGGCATCTGGTCTTCCTATTATGGCAAGCAATATCCGCGGTCAGACCGATGTTGTTGTGCCTGGACGGAACGGAGAACTTTATAAATTAGACAATGACGCTGACTTTGTGGAAAAGATTCTAGAACTTTACAAAAATCCAGAACTTAGAACAGAAATGCGAAAAAATAATATAGAAGATTCTGCAAAGTATTCGGTTGACATTGCCGTTCAAAAGATGGCAGAGATTTACGGTGAATGCGTAACAGAATCTGTCTGACAACTTTGTTTTACAGTGT
>CAVJSA010000146.1:0-2905 GCA_963651875.1 Lachnospiraceae bacterium
AAGCAAACTCGCAGCGTGCCCTGGCACGCAAGCATCCCTAACGCGAAGCGTTAGGTCGTGCGCTTTAGCGCACAGTTCAATAACGAGTTTGCGTAAGCAAACTCGCAGCGTGCCCTAGCACGCAAGCATCCCTAACGCGAAGCGTTAGGTCGTGCGCACATTGCGCACACGATAATAAAGAGTTTGCAACGCAAACTCTCAGCGTGCTTTAACGCTCTGTGAAAATCTTCACAGAAACAACTGAAGAGAGTTTAAGACTTTTCGGCATAACATTCAAGAAAAACATCAAAATTTGCCTGTTTTATTGTGAAATATTTCACGGTAAAACTAAATTACCTTATCTGAATTTCTTCTTGAATATAAAATCCGCCTGACTTCCATAACATCGTTGATTACAACATACCAGACTGTGTAATTGGAAATATTTATTCTGCGGTAAGGAAATTCACGCACTTTTGCAGAATTCCAGACTGGAAAGGATTCTGGTGCTTTGAGTCGTTCTAATATTGCATTTTCTATATTAGAGAGTGTGTGTTCTGCTGCTATTGGATTTTTCAGTGTATTTTGTATGTAATCAATTATTTCCTGTAAATCCTGCTTAACAAGTGGCAGATAGCGCAGTGTGTATTGTTTAATTTTTGTTTCCTAAAGCTTTGCTCTAAGCTCGGAAAAAACTTCTTCATGGGTTAAGCGATTTGAGGATTCTGCGGACTGAGAGTCAGCTTCATCTAATTTTGTTTCGATATTTTCTGTAAGGGTTTCGTATGTTTCAAGGCTCATGACAACCATTGAACCATATCCATTTTTTGTAAGAAAGACAGGCGAATTTTTTGAAGCAACGAGATTTTCAATTTCTGTAAACTTATTTCTTAAATCTGAAATTGGTCTAATCTGAATCATATTTTATCATTATATGTACAATACAGGTTATAAAGGCAAAACAAACATCAGTGCAAAACATTTTGTGCCCTAAATCAGGTTTGACAGACATTTTTCTGGAGAGGCATTTTCCAGGCGGAAATTCTCCGGAACTGTCAAAACAACATTTGTGTAGTTTACGATTCCTTTTATGCCGTAGCTTACGAGGCGGTCTGTCATTTTTTGTGCCATTGCGTCTTCTACGGTTAAAACGGCAAATTCAATTTGTTTCTGGCGGATTATTTTTTCTAAGTCTAAGGTTGCGTAAAGCGGAAGTTTTGATTTTATGAGTTCAACGCGGTTTTGATTTGAGTCAAAGGCTGCAACGAGTGTAAAGTTTTTGCTCGTAAAAACTGAATTTTCAAGAAACGCCTGTCCGAGCAGACCTAGACCGACAATGCAGCAGTTCCGGCGTTTTTCCTGCGCAAGGTTGAACGTTGAATCTATTGCGTTTTTTAATTCTTCTATTAAGTAGCCGTTGCTTTTTCCTGAATGAAATTCCAGAAGCGAAATGTCTCGCCTGATTGTAGCTTCGCCCCAGCCGGTTAAATGTGCAATTTCTGGAGAAGTGATTCGCTTTTTCTGTTTGTTCAGTTGCGACAGCAGGTTTGCAAGTGTTAAAAGTCTTTTTTTTGAAGGCTGAGGAATTTCTTTCATTTTAATCTTGTCCGTTTTTTCTTACTTTTACAGGTTAATCGTGCCAATGACAGTTTCGTCGTTATGCGGGTTTGCCTCTGCCGTTTTGTGTGTCGTTGACTGCACTGAAGTTTTTAGCGTCTGTTTTTTTGGTTTGGACACAGAAATTTTTTCTGAGCGTCTTTGTTTTGGTGCAACTAAAAAGCCAAAAAGTGAACCGCAAAGTCCGCCTGCAATGTGTGCAATTGTCGAAACGTTGGAAGCCGAAGGCGAAATAAATTCCCTTAAAACATAGACTGCAAGCACGAGCAAAAAAGTTAACGGGATTGTGTTTTTTGTAATTGTGCTGATCGAAGCTAAAACTATGAGCATAAAAGAAATTCCGGACGCGCCTAAAAGCGAAGATGGAATAAAGCAGGCGTTTATAATTCCTGTTACAAAGGCGGTAACCGTAAACATTAAGGCAATCATGCCAGAGCCGTATTTTTCTTCCATGAGCGGACCTAAAAGCAGAATAAAAGAAAGGTTTCCTAAAAGATGAGAAAAATCTGTGTGCCCTAAAACGTGGGTAAAAAGCCTTATGTAGCTGAACGGATTCAGCCAGTCAAAAGAAGAAGACGCCGTTTTGCAGCCGGGAACCGTAAACAAAAGCGGAATCAGTTTTCCTTTTGCAATAAAGGTGTCGGCAAGAAGAATAAAGGCGCAGAGCAAAGAAAAAGTTATTACCACCGGAGAATTATAAGAAACAGAAAGCCGTTTTTTCATAATAGAATTTTCGGAAAAAAAGAAAGAATTTCGAGTTTTTTATAATGACAAATGTGAATTTATTTTAATTGAAACTCGATATTTTAACTACATTGCAAAGAATTATCCGTTTTACTAGAATATGCGATTATGAATGCTATTATTACGGTTGTCGGAAGTGACAAAGTTGGAATTATTGCTAAAGTAAGCGCCCTGCTTGCTGAGCACAAAGTAAATATTGCGGATATTACACAGACAATTTTGTCTGGAAATTTTGTAATGATGATGATGGTAAGCATGGAAAATGCAGACGCATCAGTTGATGAATTGAGAACTATTCTTAACAAAGCCAGTACAGAAATGAACGTTGCAATAAACGTAATGGCAGAAAAAGTTTTTTCTTCAATGAATAGAATTTAATCCTTTGCGTTAGCGCTGGGAGCCCCGAAGTTGGGGCTGTCTGAGATTCCCTGGTCAAGCCAGGGAATGACATAGAAATTAAGTGTGGAATGACAATTGTTCACTCTGTGAATGACATAGAAATCAAGTGCAGGAATGACTGTGCTGGTGTCATTGTCGTGCACCGACACGACAATCTATAGATTCC
>CAVJSA010000147.1:0-2891 GCA_963651875.1 Lachnospiraceae bacterium
GTGAAGGAAGGAACAAACAATGCTTAATTTTACAGTCGGTCCTGTTCAGATGGACACGGAAACAAAAGATATATTATCCCAGGAAATTCCTTATTTTAGAACAGCAGAGTTTTCTGCCCTTATGAAAGAAAATGAAAAATTCCTTTGTAATTTTTTTGATGCAGAAGAGGATTCCCGCGTAATTTTTATGACTGGGAGCGGAAGCGCCAGCATGGAAGGCGCAGTCATGAATTTTTTTGATTCATCAGACAAGGTTTTGGTCGTAAACGGCGGAAGTTTTGGAAGCCGTTTAGTTGAGCTTTGTCAGATTCACTCAGTCCCTTTTACAGAAATAAAATTGGATTTTGGAAAACCTCTTACAAAAGAAAACTTGACAGAATTTGAAAACCAGAATTACACGGGATTTTTAGTTCAACTTTGCGAAACTTCGAGCGGTGTTTTGTACGATATGCAGATGATTGGAGACTTTTGCTCTCGCAATAATATTTTCCTGTTTGTCGATGCTGTAAGCGGTTTTATGGCAGATGCTTTTTCAATGAAAGAAATGCACGTAAACGCAGCAATCACAGGAAGCCAGAAAGCTCTTTCCCTTCCTCCTTCAATGAGCTTTACGGTAATGGACAAAAAAGCGATTGAACGCGCAGAAAAAATCAACGTAAAAAGCCTTTATTTTAATTACCCTTTATATCTAAAAAACGCAGAACGCGGACAAACTCCTTTCACTCCGGCTGTTGCAACATTAATCGCTTTAAACGAAAAGCTTAACCGAATCGAAAAAACTGGCGGAATAAAAAATCAGAACAAAATAATAAAGGAACGCGCTGAATATTTTAGAAGCAGAATAAAAAATCTTCCATTTGTAAATTTTGTAAAAAGCAGGGACGCTTCTAACTGTGTGACGGCTTTAAGCCCTGAAAATTCTGAAGTTGACGCCCATCATATTTTTGAAATTCTAAAGGATGAATACAAAATATGGATTTGCCCGAACGGCGGAGAGTACGCAAGCAAAGTTTTTAGAGTAGGACATATCGGAACTATAACAAAAACGCAAATAGAAGAGCTCATCTGCGCTTTTGAAGATTTAGAGAAACGCTCATTAATTTAACAAAAATAAAAAATGGAGGCAAAGAAATGATTGCAGGAAAAACTGTTGTATACACAAGCGGAACTTTTGATATGCTCCACGCAAACCACATAAAACTTTTTGAATATTGCCGTGCGCTTGGCGACATTTTAATCGTAGGCGTAAACACAGATGAACTTGTCGAAAGCTATAAGTCAACTCCAGTTGTTCCTTTTGACGAGCGCATTGCGCTGGTTAAGGCTCTAAAATATCCGGATATTGTAATACCCCAGCGTTCACTAAACCATGCAGACAAAGTTAAAAAGTTGAATTTTGACATTTTTGTTGTTGGTGACGACTGGGCTGGAAAATACGATTATTTAAGGGATCAAGGCGTAGACGTAGTTTATTTTCCTTATGGAGCCGGAGTAAGCTCAACAAACTTAAAGAAAAGAATCTACGAAAGCTATGAAAAAATCCGCAGCAAGACGGATAATCATTTTCCGCTTGATACGGATGTAACAAAGTAAAAAATAAACAGTTATCTATTCTTCCTGTCTTATTTGAGTTGCAGAAACGCTTTTAAAAATTTCAAGATATTTTTTTGCACAGTTCTCGGCTTTGTAAAATTCTGAAAGCGTGCGGGAAATATTTTCTAACATTTCTTTTGACGGAGCGTTGTTTATCACATTCAACAGAACATCTGCCAGCTCTTTTTCGTCAGTTGCGTTGTCTACATAGCTGCAAAGTCCTTGTGTCGTTTCAAAGAGGGAAGTTTCTTTTGTGGAAACGACTGGAATTTTACATATTGCAGCTTCCACCGGGGTTCTTCCAAATCCTTCAAAAAGGCTAGGAGTAACAAAAACAGCGGCGTTCTGCAGCAGGTAATTCCGCTCCTCGTCAGTTACTCTGAACAAAAACTGAACTTTTTTTGATAGATTGTTTGCCTTTGTAAATGATTCAAGCTCATTCCAAACATCTTCATCTTTGTAGCCGCCGCAAAACACAAGATTTAAGTCTGTCTTGTCTTTTATAAGATTATAGGCTTTTAGGAGCGTGAGAGGATTCTTCTTTTTATTGTATGCGTTAAGGTCAAGAATGTATTTTCCTTTTTCGCAGTTTTCTACCGTTTTTTGTTTTGAAATATCAAACAGAACTGAATTTGGAATAACTGGAATCTCTTTTTTGCAATTTGCCGTTTTTATAATGTCATTTTTTGAATATTCACTGATTGTAAAAAGAGAAGTTGAAAAGTCATTTATAAAACCGGCGAATTTTCTGGCTTCTGCTTTTGTTCCATGGTGAATCCTGTAAATGTCGTGAATTGTCGCGAACGTTTTTAGCTTTGTGCGCACAAAAGTTTCGTTCATTGCGTACGGAAACCAGATTGCGCTTGCCCCGCATTTTTCAACGATTCTTTTAAATGCTCCGCTTTTTTTTATGAGCTTGTTCGCAGTTTTTTTTCCTTTTGTAATTTTTTCTAAAAGAGTGAGCGGCCACCATTTTGCAGAAACTATTTTATACTGCGGAAATCTTTCCTTAAAAAAATCCACATGATTAAAATTCACAATAAGGCAGAAGTTATCCGCCACTCCAAGTTTTGCAAAGGCATCAAGTAAATCTGCCGTAAAAATAGAAGTTGAATATGTAAGCTTTTTGTTTTTTGCTTCTGTGTGGGCAAAAAAAGTTGTGTCGATTGCAATCATGCGCATTCTCCTTTCTTAGAAAATGCGCCGTATGCTAAACCGCTCTGCAAAACACCTCTACTTTTATCCCTCCCCCCGTTAAATTTTGGGATTGAAGCAAGATTTTCTTTCATTTCATATTC
>CAVJSA010000148.1:0-2869 GCA_963651875.1 Lachnospiraceae bacterium
CTTTTAATCAGGGATAGTCGTTTTTTTTTTTTTGAACTAAGATTGTTAACCGTATTTTATAAAACTTTAATCAGTTTTTTACGGAGAAAACAGTGCTTAGCGCTTTGTACACAGTCATTATTTATCCGCTATATCAGATAGTGGAATTTGTATTCAGGCTTTTTTATGAAATTTTTAAGAATTATGGAATTGCTATAATTGGAGTAAGCATTGCCATTTCACTTTTGTGTCTTCCTTTGTATGCTATGGCGGAAAAATGGCAGGAAGTTGAGCGCAACAAACAGCGCAGCATGAAAGACCGACTTTTGAGAATAAAAAAAGCTTTTAAAGGCGATGAGCAATATTTGATGATTTCTGCGTATTACCGCGTGGAAAACTACCGGCCTTCAATGGCTCTGCGTTCAACGTTCGGGCTTTTAATACAGGTTCCGTTTTTTATTGCCGCCTATTCTTTCTTATCCCACAATACTGAGCTTTTAGGACAGTCATTCCTTTTTATTGATGATATGGGTTCTCCAGATGCAATGTTCAAAATTGGCACTTTTTCTGTAAATGTTCTTCCAATCTTAATGACCATAATAAACTGCATTGCAGGGGCAATTTATACAAAAGGCTTTGAATTGCGCGACAAAATTCAAGTTTACGGCATGGCGCTCTTCTTCCTTGTGATTCTCTATAATTCACCGGCTGGACTTGTCTTTTACTGGACAATGAACAATGTTTTTTCTCTAGTAAAGCATATTTTCTATAAACTAAAGAATCCTCTAAAGGTATTCCATGTTTTGTGCTGCGTGGCAGTAATTCTTGCAACTTTGATTCTTGTAATAAAGGGCGCAAAGAAAAAAGTTATTCTTCCAGTTTCTTTGATTACTTTTGTCGTTGTATTTTTGCCTTTTATTTTGTCGGTGGTAAAAAAGATATTTTTACGTCCATATGGATTTTTCAAGAAAAATCCAAAACAGTTTTTTACATATTTTATATTTTCAGCAGTTGCCTGTGCGCTTTTATGCGGAATTGTAATTCCTTCTTTCTTAATGAAATCTTCTCCGTCAGAGTACTGCTATCTTGAAGGCTACAGTTCTCCTCTTTATTTTTTGAGCAACAGTTTTTTGCAAGCTTTAGGTCTTTTTGTTTTTTGGCCTGTTTGTATTTATTTTTTGTTCGGCAAAAAAGTAAAGTTTGCATGTGTTTATCTTTTTCTTGCTGTCATTTTTTGCGGGCTGCTTGATAATTTTGTTTTTCCAGGACATTACGGCACTGTTCTTCCGGAAGTTATCTTTACTGAACATATTTCCTTTATCCCAAAAGCAAAGGAATTTCTTTTAAACTCTATTGCCCTGCTTTTAGTTCTTGCATGCATTTATACCCTTTTTTTCTTTAATCTTAAAAGGGCTGTTTCTTTTATTTCAACTGCCGCTTTTTCGTGCATGCTCATCCTTTCTGTTGTAAATTATTCTTCTATTGGAAGATTTTTTAAGAATTACCAAAAGCCAGAAGCTCAGGTTTCAGACATAGATAAGATAATCAGCCTTTCTCCAGAAGGCAAAAATGTTGTTGTAATTATGCTCGACCGTTCAACCGGCTACATGATAGATCCTGTTTTTGAGAACAATCCTTTTCTTTACGAGCAATTTGACGGCTTTACTTTCTATCCGAACACAGTTTCTTTTGGAAGCTGGACGATTCAGGGAGCAGTCTGTCTTTACGGGGGCTATGAATATACGCCTTGGGAAATGAATCATAGACACAAAGATCCAATGGTAGATAAGCATAATGAGGGAATTTCGCTTCAGGCAAATCTTTTTTCTAAGGACGGATACAAAGTTACAGTAATGGATCCTCCGTATCCAAATTATGACACACCGCCAGTGTTCAAGGCATTTGAAAGTCTGGAAAATGTGTCATGTTACAAGACTCTCGGAAAATACAACCAGATTTGGACTGCTGAACATAATGTAACACTTCCTCCTGTGCGAAGCCGACTTATAAAGCGGAATTTTATCTGGTTTTCACTATTTAAGATAAGCCCGATGATTTTGCGCTCTGCGATTCACTATGAAGAATTTTGGAATCAGGGGAATAAAAAAGCAGGACAGGACATTACTCATCTTATTGATAACTATTCTGTTCTTGATTATTTGTCAGAGCTTACAGACACGACATCAAACAAAAACGGTTTTGTGATTATGGATAATGAGATTTGCCACGATCAGGTTTTTACTCAGTATCCTGAATATGAGCCTGCTGCAGAAGTTACAGACCGTGGGCCGGGAGAATTGAATCAGAATGCTGAATATCATGTAAATGTTGCTGCTTACAAAAAACTCGGTGAATATTTTGACTTCTTAAAAGAAAAAGGCGTTTACGATAACACGAGAATCATAATTGTTGCTGACCATGGAGCACTTACCAAAATGCCTCAGTTTGGTAAATCTCCGACAGAATATCCGCTCGAAAAATTTAATCCGGTTCTTATGGTAAAGGATTTTGATGCACACGGGAAACTTGTTCACGACGGAAGCTTTATGACACATGCTGATGTTCCGGCAATTGCGATCGACGGACTTTTAAAAAGCAACATAAATCCTTATACAGGAAAAGAAATCAAAAAGCTTACGACAGAAGAAAAAAACAAGCGCGCAATAATTTCAATGAGCCATGCAAACTCTGTAAAAGCGAATGTAAACAACGGCTATAAAATTTATGACAATGAATGGTACAAGCTGCACGATTCAATTTTTGACGAAAAAAACTGGAGCCGTGTTTATCCAGATAAGAATTAGAGAACAAGGAGAGTAAAAAGCTATGAATACCTTACTTTATATCGATCCGGGAACTGGAAGCATGCTTTTTAGCCTTGTAATGGGAA
>CAVJSA010000149.1:0-2806 GCA_963651875.1 Lachnospiraceae bacterium
TAAGTTTCTATTTTATTGAATCAAAAACAAAGTCAAATATTCTGGATTTCTATTTTTCAAAATTCACGCATCGTTATATTCACCTTGTTAATCATTTTATTGATAACTGGCTATTCCAAATAAATTGAATCTCCAGGTGAAGTTTCTTGTATAAATCTGAACACCAATCATTTTTTTTAAGACAATCTATTAACGCGGACTTGTATTTTTCATCATATTACACTCTTCCGCCCTAAGATTGTTGTGGCTAAAGACCACCAGCCCAATCAGAAGAAACCGCAGTGCCGTTATTCACATTGAAGTTTCCGATGGAATGGTTTTCGCCTTTTCAGCGCAAAAAATTTTCTAAAATCCGTTTTTTAGTTTTATGCAATGGAAAAATTAAATGCCAAAATTTCGACTTAATCAAATAAATTTACAAAAAAGGCGTAAATCTTTAGAATTTTATTTGCAGAAAAAAAACAAAGAGGTTCGCCATGATCGAAATCAGTCTGGAACAAGTTTACAGCATAGTCGATTCTTTATGCAGATTTCAAATCTGAAAGCTTTCCATCGTTTTGTAAATGCGATTCTTGCCAAAAACCGCGAAAAATGCAGGACTGAGCGAGTTCATTTTGCAGCCTCAACGCCACAAGTTGTTAGCTAAAAGTCGAATTTTGGGCTATTATGATTTTTATCATTTCTTTTACCCACTCCTGGCTAATCCGCTCCTGCTCAAGTCTGTTTTGTTCAGGATTGTGGCTAAGCTCCTTTAAACATTCTTCTTCGCTTTCTGTTAGATTTTGTGGCGGAGCAAGGTGTTTTTCAATTTTTGAGGCGACTCGAAACTGTGAAAACTGCTCAAGAGTCTGTGTGTCCATGCAAAGCGACTTTGTTTTTGAAAAACTTGTGCGGAACTTTGAAAGAATGTCAAATCCGTGCTCGTCCAGGTCTCCAAAGTAAATAAGGTCAAAATCTTTGAGCCATTCAACCTGACTTAAAACAACGGCACTGTAGCCGTGTCCCCAAATGCAAAGTGAATCCTTAACTTTAGGAAACGTCAAAAATACCATTTCATTTTCCACAACATACATAGAAGAAAACTGCTTAAAAAGCGAATGTAAGTTTTTTAAGTTTTCAAGCGGAACAGAAATTTCGTCCAATTTTATTCCGCTAAGCACTATCGGCTTAGTTTCATCAAGGGTTTTGAATCTGATTAAAACAGGCTTTTCTTTTAGTCCGTGGTCGGCTTCAAAAGTTTGGTCAATTTTTTCTTCTGTAATTAGTGAATGAATTATGTTTTTATTCTGCTCAATGAATTTTGTGTGCACTTCAACAGGAATTTCCCGGATATAAAGGTTTGATTTTTGGTTTCGCCTTAAAAAATTTACACATTCACATATTTTTTGCCAGTATCCGGGGTTTTGTTTTTCGTTTTCAAAATCCGAAAGTTCTTTTAAATGCGATAAAATCCACGAATGAATATCAACGTCGCTGTCGCGTATTTTTGTGCGGATAATGCTTACAGAGTTTTCAAAATATTCTGTTTCTTTTTTGTAGCCTGTAACATCAAGAAAATCTTTTTCGTTTTCAATTTCAATCTGCTTAATTACAGTCTGCGTTCCGTTGCTGCGAGTATTTACGGTTTCAAAAACAATCTTCCAGCCCTTTCCTGATTTTTCTTTGCTGGCGTTTATCAAAGCCACAATTTCTTTTTGATTTTCCCGCAAATCTCCGCTTGCCTTAGTCTGACCTCCACGGATTACAAGAGGGAAAAAATCGGCAGCGTTTCCATTCAGCACTATTGTTTTTAAAAATTCCCTGTACTGCTTCTGTGCTTTTTGTTTTATTTCCTGCGGAGTTATCAAATTAAGCCTCTCCTTGTGCAGGTTTTTGTGTCTGCTCCTTGTATTTTTCAATCGTCATGGAAATAAGGCGCGAATCGTCAGTATTTTTGTTTTCTGTCATATGAATTGAAGAAATATAATCTTCCACAATATTGATTTTATCCAAAGGAGTTACAACCATAACCTGCAAATCAAGTTGCTTAAAAAGTTTCATCGCGTATTCTGAATTTGCCGCATCGCTTTTACTGAACGCTTCGTCAATAATTACAAAACGGAACGAAGAAGAATCTTCTTTATCAAGTCCAAACTGATATGCAATTGCCGAAGCCAGAATTGTATAAGTGAGTTTTGCTTTTTCTCCTCCAGAAAGGCTTGCACTGTCATTGTAGAACTGTTTTTGCTCATCGTTTTGTGAATAATTTTCAGTTGCGGCAAAATTAAACCAGTTTCTTATGTCCAAAACAAATTCTCTTACGCTTTGATTCGTCTGCAGAGAATTTAAAAACGAACGAATATGATTAAAAATTTTCTCTTCGTAGTCGCTCCTTTCTGATTCAAAATTAGACTGCAACATTATCATCTGGTCTGGAATTGCATTTTTCAGTCTGTTTCTAAATTCCCGGATTCTTTGGTCGCCAGAAGGATTTGCAACAAGCTGAAGATATGTGTCCGGATTTTGCTGATACGTTATAGCACGAAGATTTTTATTCAGATTTTCAATTGCAAGCTGAATCTTCTGTCGGGAATTTTCAATGTGTTCTTTAAAATCAATAATATCCTCGTTGATTGTGTCGTGAAGATATTTATGGAACTGGTTTTGATATTTTGGAAGGTCGTCCTGCGCTAAATGTTCGTAGCGGCTTTCATAATCTTCAAAATAGTCGATTGAAATTTCAAAATCGCTGAATTCCGCTGACCAGTCGCCAAATTTTTCCTTGTATTCTTTTTCGGGATTTTTTACCGCCGACATATTTTTTATA
>CAVJSA010000150.1:0-2712 GCA_963651875.1 Lachnospiraceae bacterium
GCCGATGAAGAAAAAAATCCGACAGAACGCTTGTACGAAACGGCGTTTTCTAGAATAGGAATGTAAAAATCCTGGACGACGTTATCTTGAGGAGAACGGTATTCCTGTTTGATGGAAAGTTTAGGAAAAATCATTTTTCAAGATTCCAATTTTTATTGATTGATTTTTCCAATAAATCAAGATGCTTATTCAATTCATTTTCGACAGACGTAAATCTACTTTTTATAAATGGGTCTATATCAACGCCATCTATGTCAGAATTATAATGAATGCTTGCAAGGGCTTTTTTTACCATTTCATCTTGGGAATAATCGGAAAACTTCATATCCGAAATATCAGAATTTGAAGTCTGAGTTATATAAATAAAATTCAAAGGAGAATTATGAATGTCATAAGGATTCTTGCGAATATCTTTTGTTGATTCACCAATTTTTTTATCACTACCCAAAGGAATTATGTGGTGCATTCCAAATACACTTTCACTCAAGAAATTTAAGTCTTCATCTGTATGAAAATCTTTATATCCTTGAGAAAGATAGAACTGGCAAATGAACGTACTTATTTTATCTGGTGGAACGATACCTGATGAAACATTTTCCATTGTTAAAGTTTCTCTGTCTGTCAGATGATGAGCTTTTAAAACACTGTTTTTTCTTAACTGCTTTAATTCTGTATAACGAGAAAAATCTTTGTTATTAAAGAAATTCAAGAATTTGTTTATTTCTGAATAAATAGAAATATCTTGTTTTGTTGGATAGATATAACCAAATAGTGAAATCCAATACCAATACTCAAGGAAATCATGAATTTCGATTCTATTGTAAAGATCATCACCAGTAAAAACAAAAGCAACAAGTCCGAATTCTGCCTTATAATTTATTTCAGAAAATTTTCTGATTCCACAGCGAGTCTGAAAAAAACACATTGCTCTCTTCATTGCTGTACAAACCTGTTCAGTTTTTTCCGCAATCATATCAGCAGGGAGATCCAAAATCTTGTCTCTCTTAGTTAGATTCTTTGGTTCAAAATCTTTTGGTTTGCACTCCTTTGTGATAAGAAATGTAATTATCTTCAAAAAAACTTCAACAAATTGCGGGCTGATAACTCCGTTTTCAATTATCCCAGATTTCTGAATCACATCGTATTTATGTTGAAAATTTTTAATCCACTGTTGGGAAATAATTGGAAGAACTTCATTTTTTACAACAAATGGAACAGTCAAGTATTCGGTTACTTTATCATTGTAATTGTATTTTACATCTTTTACTCCACCGACTTTTGCCGTAACCAAATCAAAAACACTTAAAGGAGCTCCTCCTTGGTTTAAGTTACTGTAAATATCAATCGCCCTTGATTTATTGGAATTCTCAACAGCAATCTGATTTATTTTTAAAGTCAAAAGACATTCTGACAAATACTTCTGTATATTCTTTTGCCATATCTTTCTGCAATCTTCATTCTTGTCTTTTTCTTGTGAAACTGAGTACGAATCTGAAATCTTTGCAAGAATTCTATCGTAGGACAATTGGATCTTGCTATCATCATTATCAATATATTGAAGAGGAATGTGATAAGCTCCGTCTTTTTCTTCTGTGCAATATTTTTCAATTAAACTAAGATCTTCCTCATTATGAATATCCACAACAGAATTCTTTTTTCCCAAAATTGTATCTGGTTTTTCAGAAGAAATTACTTCCCTCATTTCAGCTGTTGAATAATATTTTTTTTCTGTAAGAATATCTTTTGGAAATTCAAGTTTCTTTACTCCAAATAAATCATCGATTTCTGAACTCTGCAAAGTATTTGCTGGAATTTTTACAAAAAACATATTCCTCAACGATGATGAAGAAAGATTTTTCAAAGAATCCTTATAAGTATCAAAAAAATATGTTGTGAACCCTGCAAACAAAGATGTTACACGTTGTTGTCCGTCAATTAAATATGTAATATTTTTTCTGTCAGGTTCAATTGCCGCATCTCCAGTTCTTGTTTTTGCACCGATCCTTTTACACGCAAAACCAGCGTCATCAGACTCCAACGTCAGGATACTTCCAACAGGCATTCTACATAAAACGCTGGCATAAAGGTTTATCATTTTAGCTTCTTTCCAAACAAAATTTCTCTGAAAATCAGGAAGAACCAGCTCATTTGATGTAATTTGATTTACTAAATCTTGAAATTTCTTAATCTCGCTCATATTCTTTATCTCCTAATATATGTTTCTACCTATTTCCCTCGATATACTCCATCGCCTTTTCCAGCGCGAAAAAGTCCTCGTCGCCTGTAAAATAGCCCACGCTAAAGCGCACTGTGCCTGCTGGGAATGTTCCCAATAACTTGTGTGCAAGCGGAGAACATTCAAGACCTGTACGCACGGCGATTTCCGCCTCGTCAAAGACGTTTCCAATGTCTTCCGCCGCATAGCCGTCAAAAAGCGTTGAAACCACACCGATGCATTTTGTTTTTTCTGAAAATCTGTCCGCAGGTCCTGCAATCTTCACAAAGTCATAACACCGTAAAATTTCCAGAAGGCGGCGGTGATTTTTTTCTTCGGTGGCTCGGATTTCGTCCTGATTCTGCAAGAACCATTCTGATGCCGCGTGGAGTCCTGCAACTGCGCAGATGTTCTGGCTTCCCATCTCGTAGCGGCTCGGAAGGCTTTCGGGCATTTCCTGATTTGCCGATTCAACGCCTGTTCCGCCAAACAAAACC
>CAVJSA010000151.1:0-406 GCA_963651875.1 Lachnospiraceae bacterium
ACCTTGTACCTTTATACTATCATTTTTTTTAACTTTATAAAATCATAAAATCTTCATTAAAATTGCTGTTCTGCTTTTTTGCGTTTTTTCCAAAGGACTGTTTTTTCTGAAAATCTCTTTCACATACTTCAAAAAACAAAACAAAATCTTCTTCTTCGTCCATAAGTTTTTGAATTCTACCCTTTAACTGACCAATTACCTCATCATCCGCAAAAGTTTCAAAAACCGACTTTTGCACACGAATTGCGTAGCTTTCCATGCATTTTGAAATTTTCCCAAGCCGTTTTGTGTCGCGAATATCATAAACAATCAAAAAATGCTTTTCTTTCATTTTATGCTCCGATTTTGCTCCAGACTCACAAAATTTCAAAAGTCGAAGGAATAAAAATATTCCCCTGCCCAAGAC
>CAVJSA010000151.1:416-2672 GCA_963651875.1 Lachnospiraceae bacterium
CAAGACTAAAAGTTTTAGCCACGCAATCCTGGCACAGAGGATAAATCAAAAGCGAATCTTCCTCCAAATCCAGAATATTTAAAAGAGAATTTTTTAATTCTTCAATTTGCAAATTTTCCATTTCGCATTCAAAAAATGAAAACTGAATACGAATTCCAAAATTCTCCAGCGTCTTTGCAACACGCCTGAGTCTTTTTGGATTTGCAACATCGTAACTTATAAAATAAATCATTTAAAATAATAAGCCTTGTATTCTGTTTCTTCCTCGCTAACTACCCTTTTATAATGCTGAACCTGCCTAAAAATTATTGCCGTATAAGACAATTTTTGACCGGTCGGTAAATACAAAATCAGAGAATTCATTTTTGCTTCAAACGCCGTTATAACTTTTTTTAGCCCAGGTTTTGTTAAAAGAATTCCAAATTGCCCCTGCTCCGTTAAATTTTTATCGTTTTTATTAATTACCTTTTTTTGTAAATCCGTTTCGGCTTCCAGTCGTTCCCCCTGCTTTAGCTGTTCAATCTGTTCAGTTTTTTCTAGCGGAAAATCTTCACTTTCTGCAGAAAATTCAACTTTTTCAAAATCTTCAGGCTTTAAAGTCCCAAGATTAAAAAGCGAACAGCAGACCGTGTCGCAAATCGGCGAACGGAATTCTTCCATCAAATCAAAAACAAGGGCACTTTTTCCGTAGTTCACTGCATGCAGATTTCCACAACAACTGTCCAATCCAGTAGCTTCCACGGCACTTTCCACACGATACATTAAAAGCGTATACAAAAAACTTAAAACGGCATTTACATTGGACTTTGGCGGATTTTTGCTTCGAGTTTTGAACTCCGCCCACGCTGGCTGCAGATTAAATTTAAAAACTTCAAAATATTTTTTTGCAGCATTTCCTTCATGTCCACGTAAAGAATCAATGTTTACAGCTTTTTGAGCATTCACCAAACTACTTTTTATCGAAACAATTGTGCTTGTAACCGTTTGTTCTTCTTTTGCATTTTTTCGTTTAATGCGTTGCATAAAAGAAATTTCGTTTTTGATTTTTCCGACAACAATGCTCCTGGCAATTTCCAGCGATTTTTGAGGATTATCGAGAATGCGGAACTGTTTTTGTCTTAAAAAAACATTTTTCTTGTCGCCAAAAGAAAGCCTTCCGTTAAATTTGCCGTTCGAAGACAAAAAAGTCGTAGGAATTTTATATTTTGTCAAAAGCCTGAGAGCGTCCGCACTAATAGAAATGCGACCAATCAAAACCAGATGCTCAGTCTTAAAAGGAAACAAAATCGTGCTTGTTCCGTCCGGCTGACTAAAAACAATCGTTTCGTCCTTTTTAGAAAGTTTTCCGTAATCCGAAAGAATGTAAATTTCTGACAAAGTTCTGTTTCCTCCTTTTTTTTATGGGCGCATTTTTGTTCCGCTTCGGCTGTTGCCTCCGCTCCACAAAAACCGGGCTTTCCAGGGTTCCTCTGTTCGCTACATTCTGCTGACATCCTGTCAGGCAACAAATGCTACGCATTTCTTGCGGTCATCTCTCTTTATGTGCCATCCGTGGCACAGATAACAGACAAACATACATTTTCACAGTAAATATTGCTGTCAGCAGAACGCCTGCGGCGCCCTTCCAATCCCTTTCGCAAGAAAGGGTCGTGCGCTGATAGCGCACACGTAAAATAACGAGTTTGCGACAGCAAACTCGCAGCGTAGCAGTCGTCAGACTGATACACCACAATCCCTTTTGCAAGAAAGGGTCGTGCGCATCTTGACTTCTGTGTCATTCCCTGGCTTGACCAGGGAATCCCTTTTTGTAATAGATTGCCGGATCAAGTCCGACAATGACAAACCCATGTGTCATTCCCTTGCTTGACAAGGGAATTCTTTTTTGTAACAGATTGTCGGGTCGAGCCCGGCAATGACAAACCCATGCGTCATCCCCCAAAATATCTGTACTTTTTAAAACACACGTGCTCAAAAATATATTCCCTAAAAACGCTTTCCCCTTCCCTTTTTTCTTCTGCCACACGTCGGGTTGTAGCGTAAAGCGGCACAAGGTTATTTTTTAAGGCAAAATCCACAAGCATAAAAGTTGAACCAAATTCACCCTGCACAATAAATAAATCTCCAGGCTTAGAATTTTCTTTTAGCCACAAAATTACGTCGTCAATAATTCCGCAGTCAAAATCTCCCGGCGGAATCTGCGCCCACAAGTTTGCAATTTTTTCTTCCGGGTAAATTATTTCGCTTGAATTAAATTTC
>CAVJSA010000152.1:0-2656 GCA_963651875.1 Lachnospiraceae bacterium
CGTTGGTTTAAATTTCCCGAAAAATAGGAGGATTTTTTATTATGAAAAAAATCGTAGCTGTAGCTGCTGCAGGTCTTACTCTTGCTGGCGCTGCTTTTGCTGACGTGTCTTTTTCTTGGACAAGAACAAACATTGTTAGCGGAACATCTAAGGCTTTTAATAGTGTAGAACGCACAGACTGTCTTGGACTTGAACTTTCTAATGATATTGCAGGCGTTGTATTTGACTGGGATATTGAAGAAACAGAAAAATCGGCAGCTAGTAGTCTTGCTCTCGACTCATATTATGGCTGGATGACTTTTGGTCTTCCTGTAGGCAACTTGCAGGTTACTTCTGGTAAATGGACAAGTCGCTATGCTGACCGCGTAAAGGCAGATGCCGGCGACCTCGACTCAGCATACTATGAAGCTAACAAAATGGGTGTTATTAACGGATCTTTAGGTAAAGATTCTAACAACCTTACAGAAGGCAATATGGCAACTGTTCTTGCTTATACTCTTGCAGACAAATTGCCAGGAACTCTTCTTGTTAAGGGCGGAATCGTAAAATTTGATTCAGCCAATGGCTATGGCAACTGGTGGGATTCTGAATCTGGTTTTGTAGCAGAAGCTGCTTACCGTCAGGAAGGTCTTATCAACGTTAACGTTGCATGGAAATCTAAGGCAGACGAAACATTCTCTCTTGCTGCTTTCGTAAGCCCACTCATGGTAGAAAACTTTAAAGCAACTGCTGGTTTTACATTTGCTAAATCTGACGTTGAAGATGCTGACGGAAAAGAATTTGGTGTTGACCTCCGTGCCCGCTATGCACTTACAGACAAAACTGCTGTAACAGGTATGTTCAACTACTCAAAAACAGAATTTGACAAGAATGTTAACGACAAAGATCTTGAATCAATGTGGTTCATGGCTAGCATCAACCACGTAGCTGGCGACAACATTAGCTTTAAGGCAACTGTAAACCACCAGATCAACGACCTTGCTGCAAAACAGGGAACAAAGGTTGAATCTGCTTTAACTCCAGCTTGTGTAATCGACATTACAGAAAAAGCTTCTTTGACAGCTGCATTTGATATGCGCTGGTCAGAAAAAACTCCTTATGCAGGTGTAGGCAATGTTTCATTGCCAATCTACGTAACAATCGGACTCTAATCTAAAAGATTAGCTAGACAATAAAGTTACATAGATAAAATTTCTTGGAGGAATTAAATGAAAAAGATAATTAGTGCACTTACATTAGGTGCAATCGTAGCAGGTGCTGCATTTGCTGACGTTGCTGTTTCTCTTAGCTACAGACAGCGCGCAAACCTTTTTACACGCACAAACGAATATGAAAGCAGTGGTAAAACTGTTGAAGCACAGAAAAAGATTTTTTACACAGATGCTTACTCTGGATCTGGTACAGACAACCTTGGTATTAACCTTTCTGGCGACATTGTTTCTTTTGCTTACACTGTAGTAGGTGACGAAAATACAACATCTAGTCTCCGTACAAAGACTTTGGGTGCAGATTTCCGTCTTGGTAAAGTTGGTGTTTTTGCAGGTTTCTGGGCTGATGGTAAAGTAAAAGGTACTTACCGCAACAAGACTGACGTTGATGCAGGAAACATTGAAGGTATGGACTTTGAGTTTAAAAAGCTCGGTTCTGCTTTTGCAGGTTCTCCATCACTCTTCGTAGACAATATTACAATGCCTGTTAACGTAAAAAATGCAGAAGCATATGCTGTTGGTGCTACATACAATATCCGTAACTTTAAGGCTGTAAAACTCGAAGTAAACGGTGTTTATATTGCTAACGAAAACTCTGAAGAAGCAGACAAAGGTTCAAGTGGAAATCTTCAGGGACACTCTCTCGTAGGTCTCGTAGAAGCAAATACAGCTTACGGTTCTGGTGAATTCGTATTCAAATATGGTGAAGTTAAAAATGGCGATGATGCAATGGCATTTGGTGCTTACTTGCAGCCAAAAATTGTTAACAACCTTACAGCAACAATCGGTGGTGCAGGTTCTGTTATTGACGGAGACTTTACAGACTGGTCTGCAGACTTGCGCTTGTACTACAAAGTTGGCAAAAACCTTTCTTTAACTTCTTTCCACAGCTACTCAGCAATTGTTGATGCAGACAAAAATGCTGCTAAACTTAACGGCGAGGGCAATAAAACAACAAAGGGCCTTGCAGATAACAAATTCACTAGTGGAAAAAATGGTGGTACAGCAATCAGCCGCGATGAAATCCTTTCTAACAACCTTATGGCTCGCTATAAGATTAACAGCAAAGTATCTGTATTTGGTATAGTTGCTGATATGATTGGTATGGGACAGAACGCGGGTGAGGACGTAAAAAATAAGGACGGCAAAGCAGGTACAGATCCACTTATCCAGCTCCGTGCAAGTGCCTGGGCTCAGTTCTACGCTGGTTCTAACTCAATTGCAATCGGTTGTGTTTACGAAAACTACGACGTAGCAGAAAACTTTGGAGATTCAGTAACATCTATCTCTATCCCAATGGTTTTCCGTGTTAAGATGTAATGTAAGCTGTTAAAAGCTTAAAAAACACAAAGGGGCTGTCTTGTAAGTTTTAAAACTTTAGACAAGACAGCCTTTTTTCATGTAATTCTGCATATTTTACGATTTTCTGATTCTTCTAATCAGGATTT
>CAVJSA010000153.1:0-2626 GCA_963651875.1 Lachnospiraceae bacterium
CCTTCTGAAGCGAGCTTATAAACAAATTGTGTTTTATCGACATACAAAAAGTTTTCTTTTCTTAAAATTTCAAAACTCTGTACGCCGATTGGAAGTTTACGGATATTCATAGGGAGAATTATAGCATGAGAAAAAAATATTTTCAGCCTGTTAGTTATATACGCTAAAGCCGACGCACAAAAACAGTTCCCTGACAATTTAAATAAGATTATCGTGTCGGTAAAGATTTACAAACTTTTAGCCCGGATTGTAAGGCCGCCACAGGCGATGTGCTGACAGCCTGTCAGCACATTGAAGCGACAGCGCAAGCCTGAAAAGCCGGCAGAGACTGTCCATACAACGCAACGGCTGTGGCTCCAGAAAAAAAAATCCCCCGAAGCTTAACGCCACGGAGGACTTTTTGTTAAAACTAATTTTTTAGTTCTGTACGCTTGTTGTGTTTCTTACAGTAACGTCGTGTGCTGAGCCTTCCTGGATTGTAACAGGAGAAACAAGTGTAATTTTTGCTTTTTCCTGCAATTCTGGAATTGAAAGAGCTCCACAGTTACACATTGTGTGGACTACTTTGCTCAATGTCATGCCAACACCGTCGTGCAAATGACCTGCATAAGGAACGTAAGAATCTACACCTTCTTCAAATGCCATTCCTTTTTTGCCGCCAAGGTCGTATCTCTGCCAGTTGCGGGCACGGTTTGAACCTTCGCCCCAGTACTCTTTTACGTAATTTCCGTTGATTACAAGTTTGTTAGAAGGAGATTCGTCAAAGCGTGCAAAATAGCGTCCGAGCATTACAAAGTCCGCCCCCATTGCAAGTGCGAGAGTTACGTGATAGTCGTGAACGATTCCACCGTCTGAACAAACCGGAATATAAATGCCAGTCTTTTTATAGTATTCATCGCGTGCTTTTGCAACTTCGATTGTTGCTGTAGCCTGACCACGGCCAATGCCTTTCTGTTCGCGGGTAATACAGATTGAACCACCGCCAATACCGATTTTTACAAAGTCTGCGCCAGCTTCTGCCAAAAAGTTAAAGCCTTCTGCATCAACAACGTTACCTGCACCAACTTTGATTCCCGGGAAAGCTTCGTGAAGATCTTTTAATGCACGAGCCTGCCATTCAGAAAAACCTTCTGAAGAGTCGAGAACAAATACGTCTGCTCCTGCTTCGAGAAGTTTTGGAACACGTTCCATGTAGTCGCGGGTGTTGATTCCGGCACCAACAATGTAGCGCTGTTTTGAATCGAGAAGTTCTTTTGGATGTTCTGCGTGAGTTGAATAGTCCTTGCGGAATACGAGACTTACGAGATTTCCGTTTTTGTCGATGATTGGAAGCTGGTTTACTTTCTTTTCCCAGATAATTTCGTTTGCCTGAGAAAGGTCAATTCCTTCGTCGCCTGTTGCAAGGTCTGCAAGGCCTGTCATGTAGTCTTTTACTTTAGAACCTGCAGGGCAATGACCGATTCTAAAATCTTTTGAAGTAATGATTCCAACGAGTTTGCCGTTTGGAGTTCCGTCTTCTGTTACGGCTACAGTTGAATGACCAGTTTTTGCGCTCAATTCAACAACTTCTTCGAGAGTCTGGTCTGGGCGGATATTTGAATCAGAAGTTACAAAACCTGCCTTGTAAGCCTTAACGCGGGCAACCATTGCTGCCTGATTTTCGATTGTCTGGCTGCCAAAAATAAAACTGATTCCGCCTTCTTTTGCAAGTGCGATTGCAAGTTTGTCGTCAGAAACAGCCTGCATTACAGCAGAAACCATTGGAATATTCATTGTAAGCGGGCAAGATTCGCCAGCCTTTTTGTTGAATTTTACAACCGGAGTTTTTAATGAAACTCTATCTGGAATACATTCCGCAGAAGAATAACCTGGAACCAAAAGATATTCGCCAAAAGTGTGCGAAGGTTCTTCAAAATAATAAGCCATCATTTTCTCCTAAAAATAAAAGTCGAATAATAAAAAAATTTTAACGATTATATAATTTTAAAATCTAATTTTCAACACATAGAAGAATTTTTTATTTTTAAGACAGTTTTATTCGGCTGTAAGGCGGTATGTGTATCCTCTCAGATAATTTTCGATTGTTATTGTGTTGTCTTCTTCGGTAATTTGTTCTATAAGTGTGCCGTTTTTGCTTATGGTGCGGACACTGGCATTCTGGCTAAAGTTTAATCCGTATTTTTTGTAGTGCGCCGTTAAATCCTGAGTGTCTGCATAGGCGTTTTGTAAGTCTAAAATTATGTATTCTGCCTTTAAGTTTTTTGGAAAGAATGAACTTTGCATTGTGCAGGAAACGCCGTCGTAAAAAAGTGAGCCGATTTCGATTCCCATTTCGTTGAGCATTAAAATCTGGATTTGTGTACTGTCCGCCTGCAAATAAAGCATAGAAGAAAAACTGTTCTTTCCAAAATTGCCTTCAAAATACTGCATCTGTTCTATTTCGTTTTTTATTGAAGAAGGTGGCAGAAGACAAACCGCCGTTGTGTTTGTTACGTAAACCTTATTTAAGATTGTATTTTCTTTTAAAGAAGCGCAGGAAGAAAACAAGGCTAGCACAAGAGACGCAAAAGGTAAAATAAAAAAAACATTTTTTTTCATATATTCTCCGGGGGCGTTGCGGGGGTGT
>CAVJSA010000154.1:0-2609 GCA_963651875.1 Lachnospiraceae bacterium
TTTTTGGAAGGAATATATCGTGTTTTAAATAATGATGGAATTGTCGGAATAATTATCTCCAACCGCTTTATGACCATAAAATCAGGAAAAATTGTCCGTCAAAGACTTTTGGAGCATTTCGATATTTTGAATATATGGGATTTTGGAGATACAAAACTCTTTTCTGCTGCAGTTCTCCCTGCGGTGTTGTTATTGCGTGAAAAATCAAGAAGCGGAAATATAACCCCTAAAATAACAACAATTTATTCAACGAAAGAGAAATCAACTGCTACTTTGAATAATATCTTTGAAAGCAATTTTGATAACGGTGTTTTCACAGTTGAAAATACGAATTTTAAAATTCGGACAGGAATGCTTGATACAACAGACGATGTCTGGAAAATAAAAACAAATGAGAGTTCTGAATGGCAAAAAACTGTTGCGTTCAATACAGTTTTGACTTTCGGAGATATTGGAAAAGTCAGGGTTGGAATAAAGACCACAGCAGATAAAGTTTTTGTAAAAAAGGATTGGGAAGCTCCGAAACCAGAACTTTTGAAACCTTTGGTAACTCATGACGATGCAAGACGTTTTAAGTCATTGAAACCGACCCACAGCGTATTGTATACGCATGAAATGAAAAACGGTAAAAAAGTTCCTGTTGATATTGCAAAATATCCAGTTTCTGAAAAATATTTACTTAAAAACAAAGACATTCTATCAAAGAGAAACTATATCCAAAGAGCGAAAAGAAACTGGTATGAGATTTGGGTTCCACAGCAGCCTGACAACTGGAAAAAGACAAAGTTGGTGTTTCCCGATATTTCAGAAAATCCGATTTTTTGGATAAGTTCGGAAGATGAGATTATACAAGGAAACTGCTACTGGCTTATTTCTGATAAAAATGATGATGACCTTTTGTGGCTTGCTGTGGGAATTGGAAATTCTACCTTCATTGAAAAATTTTATGATGTAAATTTTAACAATAAGCTTTATGCGGGAAGGCGGAGATTTATGACACAATATGTGGAGAAATTCCCATTGCCAAATCCTGAGTCTGAAAGTGCGAAACAAATAATTCTACTTGCAAAAAAGATTTATTCTTGCATAGATGTAGAAAATACAGTTGATATGCAATCCAAATTAGACAAACTTGTATACAAGGCGTTCGGTTTATAATAAATTCGGCGGTAACGATATCTGAATCTTTTTGTTAATGACATTTCCTCCAAATTGCAGGAAATTATTAAAAAAGTCTTTGCCTGTCGATAAATACAAGCCTTTTATTGTTATGAAAGAATTGCTGATGTCTGCATCAAAGATTGCATAGCGAATATCACAGTGTCTTATTTTCATACCAGAAAGTGTAAAATCGCAAAATTCCTCGCTTGACGGCACAATCAAGCCCAAATCTATTGTTGGAGACGATTGCAGTTTTAATTCTAAAAGCTGGTTTACAATGTCTGGAAATTGACCATTATCTTCGTATTTTTTATATCCAAGAGTCCTGCAAACAGCTTTTTGCAAAACTACTCGATTTCTTTCTTGGTCTGCGCCAGGATTTTCAAACGTTTGACCTACTAGCGTTTGTAATTTTTTATATAACGCTGAAATTGAAAGCAGGTTTTCTTTACAGGGAATATAAATAGGTGAATCAAGGCAAGAAGGCAATTCATAATCTTCTTTGACGATATTTCTCAAAGGTTCTGTGTCAAACTGGGAATATAAAACTCCATTTTCGTTGTTTGCGTCTAACCGCGCTTGAAATTTTTGTGTTAATGCTCCTGTTGTATCGTAGTTTGCCAGTTGTGCGCCAGTTACAACAACAACATTTGTCAAGACATCATTTTCTTTCCGGATCAGAACATATCTTCTTGAATGACTTATTTCTTCGTTCCAAATCTGCAAGTTATTACTCTTTTGAATATATGTGTCAAAATTCTGTCCCAAAAAACGTGGTTGGGTCTTTGAAAAAGTCTTTGGAACAGGGTAGCCAAGTATCTCGCAGATTTTTGATTTTACAATTTTTGAGCGTGTTCTTATGGATAACCCTTTTGTGCTAAATCCTGTCAATCCGTTCCTCAAGATTATTTCTAAATCGTCATTTGGAATGAAAAGTTCCATTGGAACAGAATCATAGATAGAAAGCCCGCTGTTTTTTATTAGATTTGTATAAGTATTCATGTTTCCTCTTTAGCCGTTAACAATTCTTGGATTGTCAGGTTCATAAAATTTGCTAGTGTATTTAATGTTGATAAAGTCAAATTTCTTTCGCAACGTTCTATTGAGCCGATGTAGGTTCTGTGAAATCCAACTAAATCAGCAAAAACTTCTTGTGATAGTTTTTTATTCTCTCGGAATTGCTTTATATTGTTTGCTATGATTAACCGATAGTCAGATTCGCTCATAATTTTATATTATAATATGATGATTATATGTCTACAGACTTTAAGTAGCAAAGTAAAAACAGTCGATTATCGCGCTATTTAAAAATTGATGTATTGCATTTTTCATTATTTTGTCCAAGCCGCTCTTTGTTATACGATGACCGACCTTGATAAAAACTAACGCCATTCCCTTATTCTCCGTAAATCGCCCGAATCTGTGAAAACGTCGCCGCTAACTGTTCT
>CAVJSA010000155.1:0-1472 GCA_963651875.1 Lachnospiraceae bacterium
AGGTAATTATGCAGAGCACATTTACACTCAGAAAAGACGAACTGAATATGGATTTTTTGAGTGGCCTTAAAAAGATGTTCTCAGACAAAGTCACTTTTTTTTCTTTGGAGAGTTTATGATTGGAATAGTTGCTTTTTATAAAAGCGCAAATATGATTTTGTGCAGAGAATATTATAAATAGTATGAAAAATATATATTTCAAATTCATTTTCTGATTCCCTGTTTTCTCTCAAATTTTTTAACCGCTTCTTCATAGCACTTTTCAAAAAAATCCATTCTGTAATCTTGGCTGTATTCGTATGAAGAACTTTTTATATTTTTGGCGAATGTCAGAAGTTTTTCTGGATTTTTGCAAAGTTCGTCTATTTTTAATGCAAAATCTTCCGCCATTTTTTCCTGATTTTGAATTTTTACTTTTACGCCTGTAAAATCATTTTTTACAACGTCTGCCATTCCGCAGTGGTCAACTGTGATTACAGGAACGCAATTTTCCATTGCCTCAAAGATTACTGTTGTATTTGCTTCCATTGAGCTTGTGATTGCCATCAGATGTGCATTTTTATACATTTCAAGGACTTTTTCGCGTGGAATTTTTTCTACAAAAACTAATCTTTTATTTAATTCAAAATCACCCTGAACAAGATTTTTTAATTGAGGGCAGCCTTCGCCAACAAAAATACACGAAAAATTCTTTGAGCCACATCTTTTTAACGCCTGAATAAAAAGTTTTGCATTTTTTCTGGTATCGTTCCGGCCAATCCAGATTATATTTATAAAAGGCGAACTGAATTTTTTGTCTAAGAATGAGTAAGTTATAGAGTGTTGTTTTTTTAGGTCAATTCCGTTTTCTGGAAGATAGTGGCAAGTTTCTTTATGCAAAATCCGATTTACCATTTTGCTTTGAGTTTTTGTGCAGGCAATCAGGACATCGCTTTTCTTAAAAACTTTTTTTACGTGTAAAGAATGAAACTGCAAAAAATTCAGTATATTTTTTATTCTGCCAAGAATTCTTTTTTTTGCAGGATAATAAGCCACGAATTCTTCTGGGATTCTGTACATTCCACCAAAAGGTCCCCACACGTAAGGTTTATTGAACTTCCACAAATACCCTGGTTCACGGTAGCCGACTGGAGCGGCAAAATGAATCAAATCAATTTTTTTAAGCAGACCAGAGTTTTTTATATAGCGGTAAACGCCACGCTCCCAGCCCTTAAAAAGTCCATAAGAAAGCCAACCAAGATTAAAGCGAGAACAGACAGTTTCAAGAAAAGGATTATGATAAGGCACGGTTATAAAATCTACATTAACCATACATTTGTACCCCCCCCGTAAAATTCAGACAAATCGTTCCACATATAGGAATTACTTTCCACGAGGACATAAAGATGATGTTTTTTGCTCATTTCTTTTACAAAATTATATGAAACTGCGAATTCACTTCCTTTGTTTTTTGAAAACCACCATGTATGAAC
>CAVJSA010000155.1:1563-2521 GCA_963651875.1 Lachnospiraceae bacterium
AAAAATCAGAGTCCGCTTTTTTAACTGATTTTTTTCTGATTTTGAAAGATATTCGCAACTTTTAGAAAGATAAAAACCGTTTCTAAGCATGTAAAAATATCTGAAATCTGAACGGAGCGTTATTTTCTTTCCTAAAACTTTTTTATAAGAATCCCCAAGTTGATGGCAAATTTTTATGTCAGGAAAGCAAAGAGTCTGAATTCCAAAATGACGGGCACGCCAGCACCATTCAAAATCTACATAATCGATAAAAAGTTCTTCTTTCATTCCGCCGATTTTCTGGTAAACTTCCTTATTAAAAATTGTTCCAGATGCAATTGCATGAAGCACAGGAATCGCCTTATTTCCAGAGGGAACAACGGCTTTTGTCATGGAAACAGAAACTGGCTCATTCTGTTTTTTTACTTCATTAAAAAAAGTCGGTGCATAGGTTTTATTTTTACCAAAGATTTCTATTTTCTTTTTAAAGCTTTCAACATAATCCTCAGGAAAAACCGTATCCTGGTCAGAAAGCAAAATCCACTCCGCACCCTCGGCAATAGCCGCATCAATTCCCCGGTTCTGTGCATAAGCAATTCCGAAGTTTTTTTCAAGTTGAATCTGAATAATTTTTTCATTCTGAAATTCTGAAAAATCAAGTTTTTCTGAGCTATTTTTTATGATTATGATTTTTTCAACCTGCGGCAAAAGGGAAGAAATGCATTTCTTTAGCTGAGGAAGGTTTGGGTTGTAAGTTACGATTATGGAGGAAAAGTTCATCACAGAACTCCAGTTCTAATTGAAGCAATTGAATACAAAACCACTGGCAAAAAAACAGCAATTTTACAAACTAACTTTTCTTTTATCCGAATATTCGTAACATTCAAGAAAAAATACAAAACAAAAACAGATGTATAAAACTCCGCTAGTCGAACTGTAATTACAGGAAGACCAATTGGATTGAAAAAATAAAAAAAAC
>CAVJSA010000156.1:0-2385 GCA_963651875.1 Lachnospiraceae bacterium
GCGCACGCCCTTGCTTGCGCAAGGGATTGGAAGGGCGCCGAAGGCGATGTTTTGTGCGGCTTGCCGTGCAAAACATTGAAGCGAATAGCGGAACCCTGGAAAGCCCGGTGTCTGCAACGCAGACATGCGCCCATTATAGAAGAAAAGAATTAAACTTTTAAATGACTTTTTACGCGGAAAATGTTAGATTTATTGAACATTTGTGACCACTAAGATTTTCAGGTCACTTTTGGGGGCACTATGAGCAAAATCGCTATTAGAATTAATTCGGCTGACATTGTTGCTGTTGCACTTCAGCCACTTGCAAAGGGAACAGAAGTTACTCTCGAAGCTTCTGGAAATGCACCAGAAATTAAAGTTACTTTGACAGAAGATATTACTGCTGGTCATAAATTCGCTTTGCGCGACATTAAAAAAGACGAACCAATCATTAAATACGGTTATCCGATTGGAGCTGCGACACAGGATATTCCTGTTGGAAGCCACGTTCACACACACAATATTCATACTTTGCTTTCTGAAAAATTTGAATATTCTTACAATGAAGCAAATGCAAAAGCTGCTTACGAAAAATGGTACAAAGAAACAGAAGATTTAAGAAATAACGTTCCAACTGTTAACGTTTACAAACGCGCTGACGGTCGCATTGGAACTCGCAACGAAATCTGGATTGTTCCTCTCGTTGGCTGTGTAAACAAGATTTCTGAACGCCTTGCAACCTGGGCAAACAACAAATTTTTTGACGGTGAAGAACCAAAACCAAGTGTAAGTGGCGGTCTTGAAGGTGTTTTTGCCTGGACACATCCTTACGGCTGTTCGCAGATGGGCGGAGATAAAGAAACAACTGCAAAAATTCTTGCGGATTTAGTTCATCATCCGAATGCTGGTGGCGTTTTGGTTGTTTCTCTTGGTTGTGAAGAAAACAATATTCCTTATTTTAAGGAATTTTTAGGTGAATACGACGAAAACCGTGTTAAGTTTATGACAACCCAGCAGTGCGACGACGATTTTAAGAGCGGAAAAGAAATTCTTGAAGGTCTGGCTGCTTATGTTAAAGAATTTAAGCGCGAAGAAGCTCCACTTTCGGAAGTTGTTCTTGGAATGAAGTGTGGTGGTTCTGACGGAATGTCTGGAATTACTGCAAATGCCTTGATTGGTCGTGTTTGCGATGCAATGACTGGAATGGGCGGAAAAGTAATGCTTACAGAAGTTCCGGAAATGTTCGGCGCTGAGCAGATGCTTATGAACCGCTGCGTTGACAAAAACCGCTTTGAAGCAACTGTAAAACTTATCAACGGATTTAAGGATTACTACGCTCGCCACAACCAGGTTTGCTACGAAAACCCAAGTCCGGGAAACAAAGCCGGCGGAATTACAACTCTCGAAGACAAATCTTTGGGCTGTGTTCAGAAAGGCGGAAAAGCTCCTGTTACTGGAGTTCTTAAATACGGCGAACGCCTTACAGAAAAAGGCCTTACACTTTTGGAAGGTCCGGGCAACGACATTGTTTCTACAACAGACATGACAGCAGCCGGCGCAAACATTATTCTGTTCTCGACTGGTCGCGGAACTCCACTTGGAGCACCAGTTCCAACTGTAAAAATTGCGACAAACCATCCTTTGGCTCAGAAAAAACATGACTGGATCGATTTTGATGCAGCCCGTCTTTTGGACGAACCAAGCGACAGCGTTCGCGATTCTTTGCTTGAATTAATCTGCGACATTTGTTCTGGTAGAAAACAGACTAAAAACGAACAGAACTGCTACCGCGAAATTGCAATCTTTAAGGACGGAGTAACTCTCTAGTTTTTTTTAGATTTGTTTGAAAAACATAAAAAAGACTAACAACGGCAAAACTGCTGGCTGTTAGTCTTTTTTTTGCTCTGGATAATCTTGTTACAGTCTGTCATTGCCGTGCCTTGACCCGGCAATCTAGTCCTAGTCTGTCATTGTCGGGCTTGACCCAACAATCTACTTAGGGAATGAGATTCCCGCATCAAGTGCGGGAATGACAGTAAAAGTGTCATTGTCTCACCTTGCCACGATAAACCTCTCCCAAACTGTCATTGTCTCACCTTGCCACGATAAACCTCTCCCAAACTGTCATTGTCGGGCTTGATCCGACAATCTACTTAGGGAAGAGATTCCCCGGTCGAGCCGGGGAATGACAGTGATGTCAAGCTGGGGAATGACAAGGTAAGTCAAGTCGTGGAATGACAATTTATGTGCGCTAAAGCGCACGGCCTTACGCTATCGCGTTAGGGATGCTTGCGTATCAGTCTGACAACTGCTACGCTGCGAGTTTGCTTATCGCAAACTCGTTATTATCGTGTGCGCTAAAGCGCACGGCCTTACGCTATCGCGTTAGGGATGCTTGCGTATCAG
>CAVJSA010000157.1:0-2373 GCA_963651875.1 Lachnospiraceae bacterium
CTTTGAATGCGCCCCGAAATGACCAGAGTTTACAAACACCATTAAGGAAAGTAATTTTTCTTAGTGGTGTTTTTTTATGCGCACTTTATTCATGGAGAATTTTATTTATTGCTTCGCGCATTCTTTTGTAGGATTCGCTTCCGTTATATTGAATTTTCTGAATAAAGCCGACTTCGTAATAACCGAGGGCGTTTCCGGCGGCGTGGCAGGTAAAGCCTTTTTTGTATGGGCCGTTCGTTAAAACTATGTGCGGAACAAGGCCGATTCCAAGTCCAAGCTGTACAAGCGCCATTATTGCTTCGTTGCCTTCTGTTTCGGCGGCGATTACGGGCGTTACGTTGCGCGATTGTGTCCAGATGTCAAAACGTTCCCGGGCAAGTCCGGTTTTTGGCAAAATCAAAGGAACAGAAGAAACAATATCCTGCGGGCTGCCACTTACTTTTTCGTATGGGCCGCCGGTGCTTGCGGCAAAAACGAGCGGGGTTCTGCGCACTGGAATGCAGTCTATTCCGCTGAGCCCGGTTTCTGGAATTGCGGCAACGGCGACGTCGGCTTCTCCATTTTTTACGGCAAGGACAGCTCCTGCCGGGTCTCCTGTCTGTACATTTAAGTGAATATCCGGGAACTGTTCTGTAACTTTCTGCAAAAAAGGCGGCATAATTGAATAGCACGCAGTTACAGACGCATAAACTTTTAGGGTTCCGCTGATTTTTCCTTGAGCTGAGTGCAATTTTGTAAAAATGTCTTCTTTCTGGTGGAGAACGTTTTGTGCAAAGCGGGCAAAATTTGTTCCCTGTTCTGTAAGACTGGCTTCGCGGTTGTTGCGTTCAATCAGCTGGCAGCCAGTTTCTTCTTCCAGACGGGAAATTAAACGGCTGAGCGCCGAAGGGCTTAAATTTACTTTGTCCGCGGTTTTTGCAAAGTGAAGTGTCTTTGAAAGTTCTAAAAAAGCATTCAGTTCAAAAAAATCCATAAGCCATTTTAATAGGACGAATATCGAGTTTCAATTAAAAACTTTAATGGCATTATTTCATCTTTCTGTCATTGTCGGGCCTGACACGATAATCTTTTGCCCACTCTGTCATTGCCGGACTTGACCCGGCAATCTATTGTCAGATCAAGAGTCCCCGGTCAAGATGAGGGACCGGCATAGAGGTAAAGTTCTGCAATGACAGAGGAAACTCTGGGCGCAATAGATTGGTGAGATTAGGGCATTTTGATGACAACCTTATTAGCATTGAACGACAATTTGATACTTGTTTTATAAAAACTTGACATTCAAGCCAAAAAACATAATAAAAAACTTACGCTTATATTCAATTTTGCCGACAATAAAAACAATAAAAACCATAAAATCGTTTTAAATTAAGGGGAAAACCGGAGGAATATAAAATGAAAAAAACTTTTCTTGCTTTTGCAGCAGCTGCTATTTCTTTTAATGTTTATGCCTTTGATCCTTCTGCGACACTTGCAGTTACTGAAGGCGTAAAAGATTACACTAAAACTTCTTACACGATTACTCAAAAATTTGGTGAATATTATCGTTCTCCAAAAGCAAGATTCCAGCACGTTTTTGATGCAAACGGACGCCAGACAGAAGCTTTTGAATATACTGCAAAGGGTGCCGTTGTTGACCGTCTTGCTTATGCTTATGACGAAAAAGGCAATTTAGTTTCTACAACAGGTTACGACTCTGACGGAAAAGTAAGCTGGAAGAGCGTTGCTGTTTACGACAACAATGGCAATAAAACAGAAGAATCTGAATACAATGCAAGCGATATGCTCGTAAATAAAAGTATCTGGAAGTTTTCTGCCAGCAAACAGAGCGAAGAAGCTTATTACAATGCCGACGGTGCACTTTTAGGAAAGACAATCACTAAATTTGACGATTCTGGCCGCGACAGTGAAGTTTGTTCTTACAACTCAGACGGCTCATTGCAGCAGCGCCGCGTTTATACATACAACGATGCTGGCAAACTTTCAGAAATTGCTTACACAACTTCAGACGGAAAAATAACTCAGAAAGTTGTATTCCGCTTTGACGAAAAATATTCAATTACAGAAGAACAGACATACAATTCAGAAAATCGCCTTTGCCAGAGAATTATTTACAAATACGACGACAAAGGAAACATTACAAGGACAACAACATATTCTGTTTCTGAAAAATTCGGTGGAACAGAAAACGAACTTATCGACATTAACGAATATGCCTACACATACGAAGGCGATTCTTTAATCGACGCAAAGTAAGCTTAAAACACAATGTAAATTAAAAAACGGTTGTTCTGTTACTCACAGCGCAACCGTTTTTTTTGTCATTCCTCGTCTTGACGGTTTCTGTCACTCCCTGGTTCGAGACCTCCGTCATTC
>CAVJSA010000158.1:0-2319 GCA_963651875.1 Lachnospiraceae bacterium
TCTTTATTTTTTGTTACAAAATAGCCTTTTTCACAGCCTGCGTGATTTTCAAAAATTGAATATCCATTTGTAAAATTTTCAACAACAAGATGAATAAAAATTGTTCCGAGTTTTTCGCCTTTTGTTTCATAATGCCAATATTCTTCGGGAAGAGTTGTTTGTGGCAAAGTCAAATATTCAAGGGAAATTCCAAGCTGGTTTGCAATCTGAACAAATTTATTTGTTTTCCCGATATGCTCCTGTTTCAGACCATGCATTATAATTTCGATTTTTCCTTGCCAGCCAAGCTTTCTTATTACGGCAGAAATTATGCTTAACGCGCCAATGTTCGGGTCATGTGCAAGGCTTCCGTTCTTGAAAAGTCTTCCTGAAATTTGGATTAACTTTTCGTCTGCGATGTTGATTGCAATCGGAACATTTCCTTTTGGAGCGGAACGCATTTTTGCCTTTTCAATCCTAAGTTCTTCTATTGAACTAAACGGCTTAAAAATATTCGAGTCTAATTTCTTGCCTAAGATTTCAACTCCGTAAGTCAAAAGAAGCCTCGTCCCAAACACATAAGTTTCAGTTGGATTCTCTTTTTGGTCTACCTGCAAAGCATAAAGCATTATCATTTTTGCATTTGGATAATAATTTTTTGCAAAAACAAACTTAGAGCAACGTTGATAAACGCCAGTATTACGGCTTTCTTTGTCATCAGTTTTAGTTTCTTCAATCACATAGATAGGTTTGTCGTTTTTTGCTGGTTGTTCATCTTGATAAAACACAAGAAAGTCCACAAAACTAGAATTGCCTGAAACCGTTTTTAAGAAAACTTTTTCAACTTTAGAACATTTAAAGCCAATGACTTCATAAGTAAATGAAAAAGTTTTGTCTGAATTCAAAATCGGAATTATTCTGATTGAATCGCCGAAAAATCCGCATTGATGGTCTTTCGCAAAATATTCAAAAATCTTTTCTAAAACTTCTTTTTTAGGACGCTCTTCTGTTAAAATCCACAAATTCATAAAATTACAAATCTCCTCTTTTTAGAATATAAAGCTGCTCATAAACTGTTTTTTTTGTTTTTGCGAGTCCGTTGTTATTACTTTTAAAGCGCGCATATTCAAACTGTTCTAATTTTACAGTTCCATATTGAGATAATGTTTCTATGATTTTTGAGGAATTCATTATTCCTTCTGAATTGTAGCTTAAAACAAGAAATCTATAGTTTGCAATTCTTGCAATTTTATCCAAATCTTCAAGTGCAGTTTTTGGATTGCAAAATCTTGATTTTTGAGCAGAATATTCTCTCATTCCTGTTTTTCCGTGAATTTGAGGATTGTCATATTTTGCAATTGTTTCCAAGATGTGGTAGTTCGGAGCATACTGCCTTTCATTGTATGGCGGGTCAATGTATAAAATATCAGTGTTTATTCTATCTATAAGTATCATACTGTCATTGTTAAAGACAAAATTTTTTTTATTATTGTTTATAGTTTGAATTGGACGAAGTTCAAAAGATTTTAACGCACGCGGGTCCCATTTTTTGTGAAATGCCGCATAAACTCCTGCCACATTGGAATAAAAACCAACCGACTCGATAAGACAGGCAAGCAAAATATAAAATTCATCTTCTGTTATCAGATTTTGATTTTTCCAGTCTTCTATTTGAAGTCTTATCGCGTCAATTATTTTTCCGTTTTCATCAGAAAAATAGCGGCGGGGAATCTCTAGTTCGGACGTTCCGCAAGGTGTATAGTTTTTATAAATAAATCCCTCAACTGGTTCTATTTTATTAAGATAACTTACAGTTCTTTCAAGTGGAGTTGGAAAAAGATTTTCAATACCGTCTTCGGGAAGATTTTTTAATAATTCTGAAAACTGCGGCTCGCCATTGTTTTCGATGTATGCTTTTTGCAGACAATACGACAAGTACAAAATATCAGAAGAAAAAATCTGATAGCCTTCAGCCTTAAAAAATTTAGCTACATTTGATGTTCCTGAAAAAAAATCAAAAAACGTTTTTCCATTGACATCATTATTTTGCAAAATTGAATATATGTTTCCTATTATATTTTCTTTGTTTCCGATATAGCGCATCTAGGCCAACTTTTTGTTTCTTTCAGTTTCAAAATTCAATCGAGTTTGTGGAATATAATTTGTAATCAAGACTTCTACAGTCGCATTTTTGTCCCTGTTGATTGTGTGGTAATTTGAGTTTGAATAATTTTTTGTAAGATAAGAAATGTAATAATTATTTTCACAAGCCCAGTTTTTTAAAATTATATTTTCTTTTCCTTTATGTTCCAGAACATTAGACAATGCAAAAGGAATTTT
>CAVJSA010000159.1:0-2280 GCA_963651875.1 Lachnospiraceae bacterium
TGTCATTGTCGGGCTTGACCCGACAATCTGCTGTAAGAAGAGATTCCCTGGTCAAGATGAGGGAATGACAGGCAAACTCGCAGCGTGCCCTGGCACGCAAGCATGCCTTAGATAACAACTGTAGCAAGTATTTTTAACGTTTGTATGCATAAACCCATGAAGCAAAAATTTCAAACGCAAAAAACCTTAACCGAAACTCCTCATTATCAAAAAATCAAGAAGACGTTTTGTCGATTTAATTTTCGGAAGATTTTTTCAAAAAAAATACAAAAAAATCTCCATTTTCTACACATATCGCACAAACGTTCGATATTATTCACCATTCACCTTTTTTAAGCAATTACCATTCATTCAAGTTTTTAATTGTGGTATATTTTTTTGTGTAGCCTCAATTTCGCGCTTTTTTACAGGAGGGATTTATGGCATTTGACATAATTAAGAACACTTCTGAAGTTGACCGGGATCTGCTTTTGTCGCAGTTTTTCGAAACCTTTGGCAGTAACTACACGCAGTCAGAAAAAGACCGTTTTGTTCTTGCCTGGGATTTTCTCTATAAAAAAACTTCCGAACTGATCCGCACCTGTGGCAAACCTTACTATCTGCATCCCCTGCGCGTTGCGGCAATCCTTGCAGAATCTAAAATGGACGGCGAATGCATTGTCTGCGGTCTTTTACATTCAATTTTCGAAATTCCTGGAGTTACAAAAGAAGAAGTTGAATCTCTCTTTGGTCCTGTAATTGCACGGATTGTCTACGATACTTCGCGCATTACCGGAATGAAAATCAATGCAACTTCAATCCAGCAGGCAGACAATATCCGCAAAATGCTCTTTGCCATGATTGACGATGTCCGTGTAATTCTCGTAAAACTTGCCGACCGTCTCGACCGCATGCGAAACTTAAAATCAATCGACGAAAAAAAACAGCGCCTTGTTGCCTCCGAAGTTATAGACATCTGGGCTCCTCTTGCAGACCGTCTTGGTATGCAGACAATGAAAAACGAACTCGAAGATTTAAGCTTAAAGTATTCAAATCCGGACGTTTTTCAGCAGATAAAGGCAATCGTAAACCAAAAACAGGGCGAACGCGCTTCTTACCTGGACAAGGCAGTTCAGTCAATTTACAAGGCAGCCGAAAAAGCAGGAATAACTGTGAGTGTTTCCAGCCGCGCAAAACACTTTTATTCAATTTATAAAAAAATGCAAAAGCGAAATGTTCCGGCAGCCCAGCTCTACGATCTTCTTGCCCTGCGCGTAATCTGCAACACAAACGCAGAATGTTACACCTTAATCGGAATCGTCCACGGTTTGTGGAAGCCAATGGAAGGCCGCTTTAAAGACTACATTGCAATGCCAAAAGCAAACGGCTATCAGTCTCTGCACACAACAGTTATGTGCGAAGGCCGGCCACTCGAAATTCAAATCCGCACAAAAGAAATGCACGAACAGGCAGAACACGGTGTTGCAAGTCACTGGCTTTATAAAAAGGGCACAAACCACGACAAAGTAGACGTAAGCAACCTGGGAATTTTTAACCAGCTGCAAACCTTAAAAAACGAAAAACTCTCAGACGAAAGCTTTTTTGCGGAACTCAAAGGCGAACTTCTTTCCGATGAAATTTTTGTCTTTACACCAAAGGGCGACGTAGTTCATCTTCCTGCCGGAAGCAATGCAATAGATTTTGCCTACCATGTTCATTCAAAAGTCGGCGAAAAAATCGTAGGTGCAAAGGCAGACGGAAAAATCATTCCGCTTACTCAGCCGCTTAAAAACACGCAGATTATCGAAGTAATAACAAATCCTCAGGCCCACCCGACCGAAAACCAGTTAAAAGCAGTTCACACGGCAAAGGCGCGTTCAAGAATCCACAGCTGGCTTGTTGCAAACGATCCGACATTTGTAGATAAGGCAGCAGAAGCGCAGAGAGCTTTAGACCTTGCGGCAAACAACAATAAGTCAAAAACTGTTCAGGAAGAAAAACGCAAAAAGCGCAGCGTAAACCCGGAACTGTCTCAGCTAAAGCGCACAGACGAGCGTTACACTGGCGAGGTAAAAGTCGAAGGAATGAAAAACGTAGTCTACAAACTTGCAGGCTGCTGTCACCCGAAACCAGGCGAAGTAATCGTCGGCTACTCAAGCACAAGAAACGGAATCATGGTTCACCGCGCAGACTGTCTTACATTCCAGCGCATCGGCAACATAGAACACCGCATGGTAGAAGTTTCCTGGGTTGTACGGGAACTCGTTCCAAAAAAGAATTAGTCTTTAGAAACCGTCATTC
>CAVJSA010000160.1:0-2201 GCA_963651875.1 Lachnospiraceae bacterium
GAAGAAAGAACAATACTTATTGCTAAAAATAGACTGTTCAGAACTCATCAGTCTGAGGACATTTCGGGCATTTCTTCAATTCCTGACGCACTTCTTATTTCGTTTGATTCAAAAAGCAAACTTCAGATAAGTCTCGTTGAATATGAATGTTATGGCGACGGAAAAGTTCGTCCTGCGGAAAAATCAAAATATTTGAACTCGCACATAATTCCACAACTTATGCAGTTCGCTTCATCGTTCAGCATAATCACGGATAAATCAATCCGCGATAAAACAAAAAAAGACTGGATAGAAAAAATAGTCAGCTACACTTCGGAAGACAAAAAATTGTCTGACAAAATAGATTCGTGGGTAAAAGAAATGAATCCCGACATTTCAACGCGAGCAATTATAAGCCACTTTGAAAAAGAATTAGAAAAGGCTTTTGAATCCAATATCCACATTTTTTTAGTGATTGATGAATTGAGTTATGACCAGAAAGAAACGATAAAAAACATCATAACTTCATTCAAACTTGAAAATGAAAATTCAGCAGTTTTTGACGCCTCGATTGTAAAACTTGTGCAGAAAATCAGTTTTGTTGATAAAGATTACGAGTATGCTTTAACAGCACAATAGTTTCAAAACAACTCTTTAACATAATCAATTCCGCATGATTTGTTTTGAACATTCTCCGATGAATTTTTATAGACAACTTCCCATTCGTCTTTGCAATATTCTGCGGTTGGAATTATATCTGTCATAGGCTGCATATTTTCTGTAATTTGCCTGTCAATCCATTTCAAAGATGAAATATTTTTAATTTCATTTTCGTTAAAGAAAATTGTGCAACGTCTTATTATTTCTGCTTCAGAATATGTAACAGTCCATTCATCTCCGCAATCATCTGCATTTGGAAAAATATCTGTAAGTCCCTCAAGATTATCGTCAATTAATTGCTCTGCATCAAAGTTTTTGTTATTTCAACTTTTAAAATTGTCATAAAATCCGTTGCTCCTTATTGATTTTTAATATTTCGTCAGCTATAGCAAACTATGTAATGAAAGCCAATCGCAGAATATGAATAAAAAAACGGAGGCGTTCAAGTATCGGGCTCGCCCCTACGACGTTTGCGTAGCAAACTCGGTCAATAGTCTGTTGCACAAAGAGATTCCCTTGTCAAGCAAGGGAATGACATAAAAGGAAAGTGCGGAAATGACAATGCTGTCATTGTACGGGAATGACACAAAAGACAAGTGTGGGAATGACATAAAAGACAAGTATGAAATTGACATAAAAGACAAGTATGAAATTGACATAAAAAACAAGTTCTGCAGTGACACAGAAAAGCCTCAATAATGAACAGACAACTGTCCGTGTCATTGTCGTGCCCCGACACGACAATCTAATTGTACAGAAAACGACACTTTACCAACTTTTCCCATTCAACGCACTTTTCTTCCAGCAATTTTATGATTCGTTATTCGTTACGGAGCAGATTTCTATAGTTTGCATTTTTTATTGAATTTATGTCTACATAACGGCGGTCTTTGCTTGGAGCAGGGAACATATTGTTTATGTTCAGAACGGCATAATCCTTGATTTTTATAAAATCCACAGTTTCGTGCATTTTCTTGTGCTTTTCTTTGAACGAAGAAAGCGGAACAAAGTAGTCCATACTGTTTACGGAAAGCACAATCCCGATGTATTTTCTTTCGTTTACCTGACTTGCTTTTTTGTTCTTGAAAAGGTGCGGCGCAAAAACAGACAGGAAATCAATATAAGCGGGATTTATTTCATAAAATTTCAGCAAACCACTTCTCCCCATAAAAAAACAGGGATAATCACTTACCCCTGTCTGTTAACGTTCTCTGGTTGTAAGGTCGAGATATACCTGCTTATAACATTCTCGCTTATAGAGCCGAGATACACTCACTGCGCTTAATATAAGTGCGAAACAGCGGATTGTCAAGGAGCAAAAGCAAGTGATTTTTTTGACATCCCAAAATCTTTTTTAATTCGCTTTGCTTTGTTTTCGGTAAAGTCTATAGTTACATTCGTTTCATCTTCGGCACGTTTTCTGAATTCGCGCTGGATTGTAACAGGACTCTCATGCAAATCTGCCTTTTCGGTTTCGTTTATCCGTTTTCTTAAACTTGAAATCTCTTCAATGTAAGACAGATTTTCTCTCGTCCCGGGAAGCCAACTGACAACTGCTTTAT
>CAVJSA010000161.1:0-2171 GCA_963651875.1 Lachnospiraceae bacterium
GACAAAAAAGAAAAATCCAGCAATGGCAAGTCAGGAGTCCGCCAATGGAAGGCTGAAATCGAGGCTCGCTAATGCTTTTATTCCTTTTTTTTCAATCGAATATAAATATTTTGTTAGAGCAGAATTGTCAACTTTATTGCGCTTTACCGGGAATTTTTCTCAATAAGAAACTTAAAAAGCGCACATTTATTGAAGAAAGAGCATTATTTTACTATAGTTAGCAAATGCTAACTGTTTATAACAAAAAGGAATTAGAACATAAATATAAAGAAATAATCGAAAACTTTAAGGCGAACGGCGGACGCATTACAAAACCGCGCAAAGACATAGTTCACTTTATCCTTTACAATCCGGATTCAACCTGCAAGGAAATTCTCTATCACATTACAAAAATGAACAAAAAAATCGGCCGTGCGACAATTTACCGCACAATCGCCTCGCTAGACGAAATGGGCTACATAAAACGCAACACGATTAATATTCAGGAATAGGATTTTCCATTTCTATTACCGTGTCTTGCTTCCAGGGAGATTGTCGGCTCAAGGTGAGACAATGAAAAACTCTATGTCATTCCCCCAGCGCGATTAAATTGTCATTCTCCTGATGGGTTTCCTTTGTCATTTCACGACTTGATTCCATTGTCATTCCCGCGCTTGACGCGGGAATCTTCTTTTGTAATAGATTGTCGGGTCAAGCCCGACAATGACATGCTTTGCTGCCGATAACGACAGGCGAGGATGCTGACAATGACATGCTTGGTTGCCGACAATGACAGATCGGAATGCCGACAATGATAAAAAAGTAAAATCCGACAATGGCAAAAAGACGCGGGGCGTTGCGGGGTGTCCCCGCTGGAAGGGGTAGCGGAAAACACGCGGAGCGTGTTTGGAGCGAGGGGAAGGCTTTCCCCTGCTGCTGAAAATATTTTTTTCTCATGGTATAATTCTCCCTATGAATATCCGAAAACTTCCAATAGGCATACAGAGTTTTGAAAAACTTAGAAATGGAAATTATCTGTATGTCGATAAAACAGAATTTATTTATCGTCTCGCAAGTGAAGGAACAACTTATTTTTTGAGCCGTCCGCGCCGTTTTGGAAAAAGCCTTTTGCTTTCTACAATGCGCGCGTATTTTGAAGGCAAAAAGGAACTTTTTGAAGGCTTAAAAATTGCTGATCTTGAGCAGGACTGGATAAAATATCCGGTTTTTTATTTTGATTTTAATGGAAGCAAATATGGATCTTCAAAAGACCTGGCAAGCGTTTTAAATATTCATCTTTCAAAATGGGAAGAAATATACGGAAAAAATAAAAATATTCCAGATGAAGAACTTGCACTTCGTTTCCGCTATCTTTTGGAATCTGCCCACGAAAAAACAGGTCTTGGCGTTGTGGTTTTAGTTGACGAATACGACAAATCCTTACTTGAAAGTGAAGGCGAAGCATTAGAAGAAAGCCGTAAGCTTTTTAAAGGATTTTTTGGAAACTTAAAATCCTGCGACGAACATCTGCAGTTTACTTTTATTACCGGTGTTACAAAATTCAGTAAAGTTTCGATTTTTAGTGATTTGAACCAGTTGAACGACATTTCGCTAGATAGAAAATTTTCTACGATTTGCGGAATTACACAGACCGAAATGGAAAATATTTTTGCCCCTGAAATACAAGACTTGGCAGATGAATTTTCTTTATCTTATGAAGAGTGTCTTGCAGAATTAAAGCGGATGTACGACGGATACAAGTTTCATCCGAATGGAGAGGGAGTTTATAATCCGTTCAGCCTGATTAATGCGTTTTTTAAGAAAGAATTTGGAACTTACTGGTTTTCTACCGGAACTCCGACTTTCTTGCTCAAAAAATTGCAAGAAGTCAAATTTGATCCACGTAAGTTTTCTACAGATAAAATTTCAGAGTTTCAGGATGATTTGCAGGATTACAGGAGTGATAACCCCGACCCGATTCCGCTTTTTTATCAGTCGGGATATTTAACAATAAAAAATTATGACTCAAAGTTTAGGGCATATTATCTGGGCTACCCGAATGATGAAGTTCGCTACAGTTTTTTAAGATGCCTTGTGCCATTCTTTACTTATTCAAGGAATAACGCAAGTTCACTTTGCATAGATGAATTTTATAATGACGTTCAAAATGGCGAAATTGATTCTTTTATGAC
>CAVJSA010000162.1:0-2161 GCA_963651875.1 Lachnospiraceae bacterium
ACGTTCTGCCGATTGCAATGACAATAATCAACTGCGTTTCCGGGGCTATTTATTCAAAAGGACACGCCGTAAAAGAGAAAATTCAGATTTACGCGTTCGCGGCGATTTTTCTTGTTGTTTTGTATAATTCTCCGGCAGGGCTTGTTGTCTATTGGACAATGAACAATATACTCTCGCTTGTAAAAAATATTTTTTATAAGCTGAAACATCCTAAAAAAGTTCTCTACATTATTTTGTGCATTTTTGCCGCTCTTTGCATTGTTTCGCCTTTTACTGTTCTTTCTTCTTCAAAAAGCGGATTTAAAAAAGTGATTTTGCTTCTTGGAATTATTCTCCCGTTCGTGCCTTTTGCTGTAAAAAAAGCAGCACAGATTACAGACAATTCATTTAAGATTCTTGAAGAAAACAAGACTCTCCGCTGTTCACTTTTTGCTTTTTCTGCGGCTGCCCTCGCCTTTCTTTCGGGGCTTGCAATTCCTTCAACAATTATGGAAAGCGAGCCTAACAATTACTGCTATGTTGACAGCTACAAATCTCCTTTTGTGTTTTTGTTTACAACTTTTTTTCAGGCAGTCGGATTTTTTATTCTCTGGCCGTCGTGCTTTTACGCGCTTTTTTCTGTGAGAATCAAAAAGATTCTGACGCTTCTTTTTACAGCCGGCGCATTTATTGCTGTTGCAAACACGTTTGTTTTTGGCGGTCACTACGGTCCTGTTGAAGCCTGGCTTGAGTTTATGCAGCCTCAAGTTTTTACTCCAAAAGTTTATGAAATTATTCTGAACCTTGCAGTTTTACTTGCAATTTTTGCCGTTTTTGTGATTCTTCTTGTAAATTTTCCGAAAATTGCAAAGTCGCTTTCTGTGATTTTAGTTCTTTCGCTTGGGGCAGTTTCTGTAAAAAATATTTTCTCGATTCAAAAAGCCTATAAAAATCTTGCGGTTCCAAGCTACAACAATGAACTTGAGCCGATTTTTTCTCTTTCAAAAACGCATAAAAATGTTCTTGTAATAATGCAGGACAGACTTTTTAATCCTTACATTCCATATATTTTTGAAGAGCTCCCGGATTTAAAGCAGAAATTTGACGGATTTGTGAACTATCCAAACACAGTTTCCATGGGAAAACTTACAATGATTGGAACTCCTGGACTTTTTGGCGGCTACGACTACACTCCTCACAGAATGAACGAGCGCGCTGTTGAAGAAAGCGAAAAAACATTGCAGGACAAGCATTCTGAAGCGCTTTTGACAATGCCTCTGCTTTTTACACAAAACGGCTACAGGGCTTATGTTGCAAATCTTCCTTATGAAAACTATCTTGAGCAGCCGGAAAGCAATATGTATCTAAAAAATCCGGATCTTGAAAGAAACGGAATAAGAGTCGAAAGCTATTCTGACCCGGACGAAAATCCTTACACCGTAAAATACGAAGGACACGAGCCGATTCAGCATAACCGCGTTCTTGGAACTTACACCGGCTACTGGTACGCAAAGCACGGAATGGAAAAAGAGCCTTATATAAGCACTCAGATTTTCAGGAACTTTATATGGTTCTCGTTCTTTAAGATGGTCTCACCTGTTATACGGGGGGGGGGGTATATCATGAGATTACTGGCTTTCTTACAATAAATGGGACAATTCTGCGCGCTTTATCGATAACTATGCTGTAGTTGATTATCTGCCGCAATTAACAAAAATCGATGAGGATAAAGGCTCTCTTATTCTTCTTGACAACGAAGCAACCCACGAGCCGACAGCTCTCCAGGCTCCGGAGTACGATTTTAGAAAGACAAAGGATATTACAAACAAAGGAAACAGTCCGCTTAAAAACGAGGACGCATTCAGCACGAGCTGCGGAATTTTTAACCGGCTGTCAGAATTTTTTGACTACATGAAAGAAAACGGCGTTTACGACAACACAAAAATAATCATCGTCTCAGATCACGGCTCATTCAGTAACGGCGCAAAATCACGCCTGCCTTCTTTAGGCGGAGATTTAAAGGTAAATCCGCAGAACTTTGTGGCTTCTCTTTTAGTAAAGGATTTTGACTCGCACGGAGAAATAAAAGACGACTATACTTTTATGACAAACGCAGACACTCCTTACCTTGCATCAAAAGACGTAATAGAAAACGCAGTTCATCCGTTTACTCATAAGCCTT